>JAZOSZ010000200.1:0-2088 GCA_045657365.1 Eubacteriales bacterium | reverse complement strand
CAACACCGAGCTGATATAGCGATTAAAAAAATCCGAAAACCGAGGACTGCATAAAAAAATCAAGTAAAGAATCGCGGCAAGCCCCGCGATCGCATAGAAAGCCAATGCAAAGCGCGGAAAACGCTCCGTCCGCTTCATTTGCTCCTCCCCTTCGGCAACATTTTTCTGGTTCTGATTCATCAAACCGATTCCGCCCTTCGTTTTATCGTTCTCGTCCGAGTTCGGACATCATCTCAAAAAGAAGCTCGCCCGTCAGTCGGTCGGACAGTCCCGAAAATCGGTCGTCCAACACACGCCGCAGATCGTCGGGAAGCGGCGCAGTCACAGAAATTCTCTTCCCCGTCGTCGGCGACGGAAAGGAAAGCGCGCAGGAATGGAGCGCGTGACGTGCAATCAGCTCCGACGGACTGCCGTACAGATCGTCTCCCAGAAGCGGCGCACCAAGTCCCGCAAAATGTACCCGAAGCTGATGCGTCCGTCCCGTCAGAGGAACGGCACAAACGACCGTCAAGCCATTTCCTTTGGCAAGCACGCGATAGCGCGTTCTGGCAAGATCTCCACCTTCGTCGGGACCGCAATTTTCACGAACGATCACACTCTCGGCAGTTCTTCGCATATAGGTTTCGATCAAGCCTTCGTCCTCGACAAGCTCACCGTCAAGAATCGCAAGATACAGCTTCCCGATCTCGCCCTTCTTCATCGCGGTAAACAACGTCCCTGCCGCCCGTCGGTTTCGGGCAATCAGCAAAAGACCGCTCGTATTCCGATCGAGTCGGTTCACGGGACGGAAGACAAAGGGAATTCCCTCTTCAGCATAGCGAAACGCCAACGCATTCGCCACTGTGTCCTCATAATGCCCAAAGGAAGGGTGCGTCGGCATATCGTACGGCTTGGCAGGAACGACCACGTCCTCGTCCTCGTACGCCACCGTCAGCGAAAGCGCCACGGGAATCAGCTTCTTTCCCGAGGTCTCGTCCTCGATTGCCAGCGAAAGAATCTCCCCCAAAGAAAGCACGTGTCGCACCGTTACGTGAGCACCGTTCACCAGAATTCCGTCATCCCGAAACTTGAGATGCTTGATCAACTTGGAAGAAAGAGCAAGCTCGCGTCGGAGCATATCAAGCACGGTTCTTCCCGCCTCTTTTTCCCCAATGCGAATCTCCAAAGCATTTTTCTCCCTTCCAAAAATATTCCTATTTTATATTATATCATTATTGCGTCAATATTACAAGATTTTTAGCGGAATTTTCCTCAAACTTTTGAAAAAAAACACTCCGCGCCTCTGCATATTCAAAGTCGTTCACAGCCTTCCTGATTTCCATAAATTTACAGGAAAATCCCCCACAAATTTATTCCGTGGGAAGAAAAAATATTCCTTTTTGGACAAAATTCAGCAAAAATCACAAAAGCCACTTTTTTAAAAATTTCCCATACTTTCCCAAAAGATTTCCGCACAACCTATGGAAAACTCTATTGATAATATGGAAAATCCAATGTTTTCAAGGGTGCGTTTTTTATTTTTTCGTTTTCGCCTATGGAAAACTCTTCAAAAAATCTTGTCAAGTCTTTTTGAAAAAAAGTTCATTTTCCACATTTTGCACAAAGATTGTTTTTTCGACAAAAAATCAGCCTCTCTTTTTCATCGAGAGGCTGATCAGCGTCAGATTTTTTCAAAAATCGGGAATTCCGAAAGTCCGTGGGCAAGATCCAGATTTTCTTTCGAGCGAACCGTCCAGACAAAGCGCGGAGCTCGGTAAAATTTCGTTGCCAAATGCACGCAAAAATTCTCCCGATAATTCTCCTTGTAGGCAATAAAATTCGGCTTCGCCAAAAAATTAAACGCCATCACCGATAACAGTACGTCGAGAAGCGTGCGCTTCTTCTGACCTTTCTTTTCCCGCCAAAGGTCGGTGTAAAGCAAACCGTAAAAAACGTCGGGCATCTCACGGCGCATCGCGCGAAGCAGAAGCGGATTGAACGACTCAATGCAGTACGGTCCGCGATACTCCGAAAGAAGCTCCGCCACCTTCGGGCAAAGCGAAACGTTTCCGTTCTCACCCTTCAGCTCGACGAGAAGCGGAACGCGAC
>JAZOSZ010000199.1:0-4545 GCA_045657365.1 Eubacteriales bacterium | reverse complement strand
CTAGCTGCTTGTTCGTTACCTTTATTGTAAAACCGAAGGGAATCATCGAGGAAGTAGAGCTTGATAACAAGTTCAAGATGAAGAAGCTTTTCTCGGTAATGATTCAATTTGTTGCTCCGGTTTGCATTCTTGCCATTCTTGTTTCGGCAGTTCTGTCGGCAATGGGAATTATCACGATTTAAGCGTTAACAAAAAAGAAGATAGCCGAGCTATCTTCTTTTTTGTTTTATTTTAAAAAAAGACTTGACTTTTTCTCGAAAAGTGGTACTATTATGATTGAGATAAAAAACTCGAAAGGATATAGGAATGAAGACACCGATAACAATAAAGGGTGCGATTTTTGATATGGACGGAACGCTCCTCGAATCGCTCTTCTTTTGGGGAAATTTTTGGCGGGATTTTGGAAAAAAATACTTTGACGATGACGATTTCCAACCCGATATTTCTCTTGAAAAACGGCTTCGCACAACGATGTATCCCGAGACCTTGCGGATTCTGGCAGAAAAATATCGGATTTCTGACGAGCATTTTTTTGACGATCAATTCCAATATCTTGAAGACTTTTATCGGTACAAGGTATCGGCAAAGCAGGGCGCGTCCGAGCTGCTTTCTTCGCTCAAACAGCAGGGAATTCCGATCTGCGTTGCTTCGGCAAGCGGGGTAAAATACGTGGACGTTGCTTTGTGCGCCGTAGGTCTTCGGGAGTACGTTGATTTTCTGCATTCCTGCGACGAGGTTGGCGCGGGCAAGGATCGTCCCGACGTATTTCTCAAGGCGGCGGACTCGATGGGACTTTCTCCGTCGGACGTCTGTGTTTTTGAAGACTCCTTCTTGGCTTTGGAAACCGCAAGGACGGCAGGCTTTCACACGGTTGGTGTTTACGACCAATACAGCTACGAACAAGAGCGACTTTGCGCGGCTTCCGAGATTTATCTCGGAAAGGGAAAGACGCTTTTCGACGTAATCGGACAAATCGAATTTTGAAACGGAATGTTGTGAGGAAAAAAAGATGCACGTCAAAACAGGAAAAAAAGAAGTGAATATGCTTTCAGGTTCGATTATGAAAGGACTTTTCAGTATTGCGATCCCGATTATGATTATGAACGTCGTAATGTCGCTGTTTAACATCGTTGATATGACGATTCTCAAGATGTTCGACTCGAGCGGCGGTTACGCCGTGGGCGCGGTCGGCGCTTGCGGCACGCTGATCTCTCTGATCACGGGACTCCTGATCGGTTGCTCGGCAGGTGCCAACGTCGTGATCGCCAAGTACATCGGACAAGGGGATCGTGAACGCGTAGAGCGTGCCACGGGCGTATCCATTCTCTTTGCCTTCGTCGGTGGCGTTGTTCTTGCCATTCTTGGTGTTTCGTGCGCCGAGATCTTTCTTGGCTGGATGAACTGTCCTGCCGAGTTGATGAAGGATGCGGCACTATACTTCCGTCTTTATTTTGCGGGAGTTCCGATTTTGATGGTCTATAACTTTTCCGCCGCGATTCTTCGTTCGGTGGGCGATTCGCGCCGTCCGATGATCTATCTGATCCTCGGTAGTGCGATCAAGCTCGTATTTACCTTCCTCTTTGTTGCCGCATTTCATATGACGGTGGAAGGAGTTGCCTACGCAACGCTTCTTTCGTGGGTAGCGATGATCTTTCTCGGTCTTCGTGCGCTTCTGACCCACGACGGTGTGATTAAGCTCAAGACTTCTCGCCTTCGCTTTTATGGGGCAGAGCTCAAGGAAATTC
This sequence comes from Eubacteriales bacterium, assembly GCA_045657365.1. Lineage (GTDB taxonomy): Bacteria > Bacillota > Clostridia > Oscillospirales > CAG-272 > HGM12713. The sequence goes on along the minus strand of JAZOSZ010000199.1, from coordinate 2,800 downwards.
TGATCGTCGGTGTCCCCGCGGGACTTCAGCAAGCACTCTATTCGATCGCAAACGTTATTATCACCGCAACGGTCAATTCCTTTGGCCCCGACGCGACCACGGGAATTTCGATTGCCAACAACTTTGACAATATTCTCTATCAGATTTCCACCGCGCCCGCGCTTGCCGTGATGCCTTACGTCAGTCAGAACATCGGACACGGCAACGTCAAGCGTGCGCGACACGTTGTGCTCAACGGTCTGATTATGACGACGGCGCTCGGTGCGGGATTTGGTGCACTGTCTGCGATCTTCTCGGCACCGCTTTCCTCGTTGATGACGACGAGTCCTGCGGTCATTGCGTATTCGCAGCAAAAGATGATCATTATTTCGAGTACCTACTTTATCTGCGGTATCAACGATATTTTCGGCGGAGCACTTCGCGGAATGGGACGCCCGAATCTTGCGACGATTTCAACCCTCGTTTATATGTGCGCCTTCCGATTCTTCTGGGTCTATGTGATCTTCAACAATCTTCCCAATCCCAATATGACGGTTCTTTACCTCGTATGGCCGATCGGTTGGATTCTTTCGATCATCACACTTCTGCCGTTCTATTTCAGAACCTTCAAGCGGCTGGAGATAGAGCACCGGAACGATCTTCCCGAAGGAAAAATGGCCTGAAAACAAAAAAGATGGAGAAACTGTTCTCCATCTTTTTGTTTTTAGGTTCAGACTTCGCCTGCCATTGCTTCGGAAATGATATGCATTACCTTGTCGTAACAGCCGCCGCAACCCGTCGTACAGTGCGTCGTGTTCTTGACGTTTTCAAAGACGTCAAGCAGTGCCTCAAGCTTTCCGCTCGAATGAACGGCGTCGAGAATGTCGAAATAGGTGACGTTGTTACAAAGACAAACCGTGTAATTTTCTTTCGTTTTGGTATTGACGGGGGAAAGGGGACAAACGACCTCTTCCTTGATCTCGGTCATCCAAAGTCCGTGCAGATTGCAGTAAGCATAGACTGCGAGGGGCGTTTCGTTGGAGAGAGCGAAGGTGACGGAGGGAGCGCCGCCTACCGAAAGGCATTTTCTCTGACCGCCGCGATCGGTTTTCAGATATACCCAAAGAATCGAATGCTCCTCGGTCATCGGATGCGATACCGAGCCGACAGACACCGTCACGGTGTTTCCCTCCACGGCAACCACGGGAAGATGCTTTTCTTCGCTTGCTTCGACCGTGTTCGGAACAAGCTTCGTCATTTTCTGACCGCAGCACGTCATGGGAACCCCCGCATCGTGAACCATACCGATCAGATTTCCGCAATGCTCGCAAATATAAAATTGATTGTCACACATAAGAAAACCTCCAAAAATCTTTGTTCGTTTATTATACCACAAGGAAAGAGAGTTCGTCAATATTTTATGGAAAGAAAATCTCAAAAAGTATTGCAATTGAAAGTGAAATGATGTATAATACCCTTGAAAAATCAAGAAAGGTCAGAGAAAAAATGAAACGGAAATTGGATTATACATGGGTGATCGTCGGCGTTTGCTTTTTGATGGTGCTCGTCTGCCTTGGATTTGCCAGCTCGACGAAATCGCTCTTTCCCGATGAGATTGCGAAGGATCTCGGAACCGAGCGAAGTCTTGTTTCGATTGGAGAAAGTCTGCGCTATATCGCAACCGCCGTTGTGAATCTGTTTTTTGGCGTTCTTGTGGCAAAATTCGGACCACGCAAGCTGATCTTTGCAGGATTTTTTTCGCTTGTTTCGTCTATGCTTCTGTATTCGTTTGCCACCGAGCTTTGGCAGATTTACCTCGCGGGAACACTTCTCGGTCTTGGATTTGCGTGGACGACCACGACGATGGTGGGATACGTGGTGGGACTTTGGTGTCCCGAGCGCAAGGGAACGGTGATGGGCGTGATTCTTGCCTCCAACGGAATCGGCGGAGCGATTGCTATATGGCTTGTCGGACGTATCATTGATCCAAACGTCGTGGGAACATATCGAAACGCATATCGTATGATCGCGATCGTCATTGCCATAACGGCAGTGATCGTCTTAATTTTCTTCCGTAATTCTCCCAAGGAAGTACCGGCGGCGAGTTCCGTCCAGAGCAAGAAAAAACGCGGCAAGGATTGGGTAGGAATCGAATTTTCCAACGCAGTACGAAAATGGTATTTCTGGGGCGCGTGTGCGTGTATCTTCTGTTCGGGACTGATTTTGCAGGGAAGTCACGGAATCGTTGCGATGCACTTTAAGGACGTTGGGATTGACTATGCCGCGGTGATGGGAATGCTGTCCTTCGGATCGGTGCTTCTGGCAGCCGCCAAGCTCACGACGGGAATTCTTTACGATAAATTCGGTTTGCGTATTGCCGCAACGCTGTGTACGGCGTTTGCCGTCCTCTCGACGCTGATGCTTGCTATGGTGCAGGGAAACAGCACGGGCTTCCTTCTTGCTGTCGGATTTACGGTGGTCGGTCAGTTTGCGCTTCCGATTGAAACGATTATGCTTCCGCTTTACGCATCGGATCTTTTTGGCAACCGTTCGTACGCCAAAGTGCTCGGAATTTTCGTGTCGATGAATACCGCAGGTTATGCCGTCGGCGCTCCTGCCTTTAACCTTTGCTACGATATTTTCGGAAGCTACGTGCCCGCGCTTTTGCTCGTCGCAGGTGTGATGGCGGTGATTCTCGTACTCTTGCAGTTCGTCATTTCGGCGGCGCATCGGGAACAAAAGAAGATTGAAGAGGCACAGAAAGAATAAAATGAAAAAGCCAACCTTAAGGGTTGGCTTTTTTTGCTGTTCCAATCGATTC
>JAZOSZ010000198.1:0-16726 GCA_045657365.1 Eubacteriales bacterium | reverse complement strand
CCAGGCAGGAGGTTGCGACTTTTAATAAAAAAAGGGACCCCGCGGGGTGTGACCCAAAGGCCCCACTCGGCGGTTTTTTGTTTATTTGGGGAGACGGTCGCAGAACATCAGAAGATTGGACGTTACTTTTTCCTCTTCGGTCAAAGGACGGAATGTACCGTTTTCATAGAGAATGTCCATTACCATGAGAGCAACAGTTCTTTCAATAAAGCCTTTTACGCTCCACGTTACAACCAAATCCCGCATTTGAGGGGGATAGTCTTTAGCAAGCAAGGTTGCGTGTTCCAATGCGTAGTCAACACACGTCCTTTTAATGGTTTCATCGAGTGAAGGCAATTGGGAGAAAAACTCATTTTGATCGCCATTCATTACCATGATGTTGACTTTGTTGTCTTTGGTTAAATATTTTCGATTTCTCAATCGATCAAATTTTTCCTTGTTGGCAGGATTGTCCTCGATTGTTTCTGTGATGATTTCATACAGATATTCATAATCCGAAGTAAGATTATTTTGCCAAGCGCCCTCGCGAGAAGAATAGCGCGTATCAATAGACCAAGAAGATACTGTGGAGTATTTCTCGGAAGTACGCCACATATTTCCGCATGCCCAATAAGACGGGTAGATTTGCGAGGGAATATAATCCGGATCCTTTTGTATGGAAGGAACACCAACCATAGCGATAAAATTACCGCCTGCCAAAGTCTTGATATAATACGGAGCAAGATCTGCTTTGGTAGCAGTGCTGCATTTGTTGGAAACGGCATAGAATATGGTTGCCGCCTCAAAGACTTCTCGGTTTCCGCTTGGAATATAAATATTCTTTACATTTTCGATCGCTGCCCGTACCTGCGGAACATATTCACGGACTAAAAGAGCAGCAATTTCTTTTTGCTTTTGTTTGCATTTGTCTTCTTGTTCTAACGAGTATGTTTCCGGTTCAAATTTCACGTACGTCGTATAGCGATTTCCTGCTTGTTTTACTAAAAATCCATTTGCTTCCAGTTCTTTTACGGTATCTTCAATATAAACAGGTGTCAGTCCAAGCTCCTCTGCAATCTCTACGATCGTTTTGGGCGAGTGATAAACACTATATACGATATTGAGATTTAACTTATTTCCCAAATAATATTCGGGGCCGCCATTTCTTCCGGGATTTCCGCTATGACCAAACCATTTTGCTTCGATTGGCTTAAGGCCAAGCTTTCCGATTTTTCTTTCCATCATAAAACCTTCCTTTAAATCATTTTTGGCTTTGTTCAGATGCCATTTGACTGTTCCCTCGGGAATTCCCATTTCTTTGGTGATGAGAGAAATAGGTTTGTTTTCGTAATAAAATGAATAAACAATCCTGCGGCGAGCTTGGGTTAAAAAGGCGATCTCACGCCGCAATAACTCAATTTCCGACTTGGAATCGTCATCCCAAATCGGCGTCTCATCGGGAAGCTCCATTCCGTCGATCGAAATTCCTTCGCTTTTTTTCTTGTGAGATACAAACTTAGAATAAACGTGCTCGGAGATTCGCCATACGTATCCGTCGATATTTGCTATTTCCTTAGATGAAAGAAAAGACAAATAAACTTCCGTAATAATATCGGAGCTTAATTCTTCTGCTTCCTGGTAGGAAAAGGCTTTTTTCATCGAAAAGCCGTAAATTTTCGGCAGATATTTGACGATCAATTCGTCTGCTTCTTGCTTGTTCATTTTATCACCTCGGTACCGTTTGCCCATATAGTGGAAAGAAATACAAAAAGGTTGGCACTTTTTGAAATAATTATATCATAAATTTTTGATTTTGTCTATTCTGAATCCTTTTTGATGATTTTATAGAAAAAGCCTACTGTGGAATCCACAGCAGGCTTTTGAACTCAGATCGTACCCGTGATGATATACTCTACGAAGCCGGGGGTTACCGTAACCTCTCCCGTTTCGGGATTTCTCGTAAAGGTTGCGGCGGGCACGGTGTCCGCAGTTGCCGTATCGGCAGGGAGCGTCAGAACACCGTTTTCATAGGTGAAATCGGTCGCGGGGAATGGAACTCCGTTACGAGTAACGGTAAGATTTTCGGGGGCGGGGTTAAATACGTCGGTGATTTGTACGTTTTCTGCCGCCGTATTACCGTAGTTGAAAATTCGGATCGAATAGGTGATCGTATCTCCGCAGACGACGGGGTTCGGCGACATCTGCTTGAGTACAGAGAGGTTGGCTCCGTTTTCTACGCTGACGGTCGTCGATGCGGTTCCGTCGACGCAATCGGCGTCTGCCGAGAGAGTTGCCGTGTTCACGATCGTAGAATCAGACTCCAAGGGAGCGAATTCATTGATTTGCGCGGCATAAACGATATTTGCCGTAGCACCTGCGGGAATCGACGCCACGGTAAAGACCAGCGCACCGAGGGCTGAGCTGTCGACGGTGAGCTGTGAGGGCGAGCTTTGTCCGTTAATGAGCAGAACGGCGTTTCCCGCATACGTCAGAGGTGTCAGCTCGGTCGTACCGAAGGAGAACGTGCCAAGATCGTCTTCAATTCGTACATTCGTCAGCGTATTTCCCGATGTGTTCTGAACGCTGAGAATATACGTGAGGGTGTCGTCCTCACCGTACACGGGGCTTAACGAAGCCTTGTTCAGAAGAACCGAGGATTCGAGTTCAATTTCCGCCAGATTGGAAACTCGGGTGGTTTCTACGCCACCCGAGGTATATCGGACGGTTGCAAAGTTTTCTATGGTTGCCATAATTTCTCCTATCTGATGATATTGAGGGAGAGAGCTCTCCCTTAGATAGGATATGAAATCTCTTGACAAAATGTCAAAGTGTGTCGAGAAGATCTGCGGTGAATGTCAGCGGGGTGGGCGTGATATCAAAGAGTTTTCCCGCGTGGGTGGAATACACGCATACCTTTTTACAGGGGCGACCGAACAACTTTGCTATAGCGTGGGCATAATATGAGAGCTGCAGTCCGTGACGGTTTTGCAAGGTCGTTTGCGCTAAGGTTTCATCACTTCGTTCTTCTTTGGTCAGACGGTCAGTCTTGTAATCAAAGAGAGAAACGTTTCCGTCCCGATCGATCAAAATCAGGTCGATGACGCCTTGAACTGCCAATTTTTCGTCTTGAAGCTTTTGGCGAAAATCTTTGTCTTGGGTAAACGCATCAGGGGAGAGAAAGAGATTGAAACGCTGCTCTCGAATCATACGATCTGCATGCTTAATTTCTTGAAAAAGATCGCTTTGAAGGAAGGATTCGAGTTCCTCAGAATAGAGAATTTCCGCGAAGTTTTGCGGTAAAAATTGCTTTTCTACCAGGCGGGCGATTTCTTCTTTGACCCCATGACGCTCTGCGTAAGAAAAATCGCAGAACTGTAAAAATACGTGAGTTGCCGTTCCTCGTTGGGCGGAACTGACGCGCGATGGACGGTCCGAGATGAAAAAGTCAGGAATGGGCGTTTTCTGTTCGGCAAAAAGATCCATAGAATCGTCGTTTTCGTCCAACACGTTGGGAGAAAGCCGAGAGACCGAGAGCTTGGCGGGAATTCTTTGCAGGTCACGGTAGGGATACCGAAATGCAAAATCTTTTTGAAGTTTTGCTAAAAGTTCGGCGTTCGGTTGTGTGTCATCTTCGTTGACGGAAGATTGTTGACTCTCATTTTCCCGGTACGAAAGTCTTTCCGGATCGATAAAAGAAAGCTTGACACAAGACAGATCGGATTTGGGATCAGCAAACGCGAGTAAAATCCAGTCTAAATAAGAATTACAACGAAGAATGGTATGTCTGTCACAGAATTCGATTTTTGAGTCTGCTTTTTTCATCAGTTGTTCTTGCGTAGAAGAGGTGGAAGCAGTAACGTAAAGTCGTTCTCTGGCACGGGTGAATGCTACGTAAAGAATACGCATTTCTTCCTCGTTCTGACGAACGTCGTTTTGTACGACCAGTGCCTCTCGCATTGGAGTATTGATATGCGCAAGTCCTGTAGAATCAGAGATTTTCATTGCTACGCCCGAAGGATACTCAAAGAGAAAACTCTCGGATTGATCTTTTTTGATGAATTTACCTGCTGTTCCACAGACAAAGCAAACGGGAAATTCGAGTCCCTTTGAGGAGTGCATTGTCATCAGATTGACACGGTCGGGAGAGGTGCCTTTCGATGGAATTTTCATCGTTTTTTCTTCTTCGATGAGCGTGTTGATAAATTCAATAAAGTTATAAAGGCCTTTAAAGGATCCTGCTTCAAAGGTACGGGCATAGTCGTACAGACGAAGCAGATTGCCTTGACCTTCTCCCGCGGAGATATCACAAAGAAGTCCCGAAGCGATCATACGGTCAGATTCAAACAGTGTACGCAAAAAGCGATCGACCGGCATCGATCTTGCATCTCGACGAAGAGCATCGAGATCGGCTTCAAAGCGGCGACATTTCTCGGCGAGTTCGTCGGTTCCTTTGGCACGACACAAAAGTGCATCATAAAGAGAATAGGTTGACGAAGCTGCTGAACGAATCTCGGTGATTTCATTCATATCAAATCCGAACAGGGGGGAACGCAGTGTTCCCGTGAGGAAAATATCGCGATGAGGATTGTCTACCGTGTTGAGTAAGCAAAGAAGAATTAAAACGTCAGGGTTTTCAAAATAACGACCGTTGTCGCTTTCCGAGCAAAGAATACCGCGTTTTTCCAATGCCTTTGCAACGTAAGGGCTCATCGTTCGGTAACGGAAGAGAACCGCAATATCCCCCGCTTGAATTGGCGTTCCGTCTCCTTTTTTCTCGTAAGAGATCAAGCGTTCAATCTCTTCTGCGATGTACGCGGCTTCCAACTCTTTGGCTGTGGGCGTTTCTTCGGAAACTTCTTTCTCGGAGCCTTCTTCCGTGTCGTTCTCTTTGCTGGGGGATGTGGAAATGATGGCAACCTCAACCGAAGGAGCATTTTCTCTGGGATCAAAACTTCCTTTGGAATAGATCAGTTCGTCTTTCTTTTGATAATCAATACTTTGGGAGCACGCAGAAAAAATCCGTCCGCAGATGAGATTGGTGAAATCAATGATCGGCTCATCACAACGGAAATTTTCGGACATAAAGATCGTTGCCGTATCTGAATTTTGAGCTTTCGACGATTCATAGTCGGGGAAGGCAGAACGGTACTTTGAAAAAACTTTCGGTTCCGCACCGCGAAAAACATAAATGCTTTGCTTGATATCTCCGACCATAAATCGGTTGGTCGGTGTGGCAAGTGCGGCAAAAATCTGATCTTGTACCAGATCTACGTCCTGATATTCGTCGATATAAATGTCAGAAAATTCCTTGGCGTACTGTTTTGCGGTAGGCGTGGGGTGCCCGTCTTTGTCTACGAGCAGAGTAAATGTGTATCTTCGGATATCGTTGAAATCCAGAATCTGCCGAATTCGTTTTTGATTTGTGAGACGCGTTTGATATTCCAGAAGTACACGGTAAAGCAGGTGGGTGTATTCTGCCGTATCCTTCATAGCGCGAAGAATCGTTTCGCGGGATTGGAAAAAGAAATCTTTGTACAAATCACTAAGCTCTTCTTTGAGTGATTTTCTTAAATTCTTGAATTTTTCGACTTCCTCGGTAATGTATTCTTTTTTGGGAGAGTTTAAGCGAAGCGGGTCATAGCTTTGCAATTTTGCACGCGAAAGCGCGTATGCGTCGGTGGGATCGTTCAGCGCTCCGAGAAGTGCTTCGCAGAACGTACGGTCGTAATCATACGGTTTAAATAACTTATCGGTGACGTCGGGGTTTTGGGATGCGTACTCGCAAGCGCTTTCAAAGATTGTGAGGGCGTGTGTTACGGTTTCGATCGCGTGGTCACGAAGAATTTTTCCGTAGGTCGTTGAGAAAAAGTCGATTTCTTCGTCGGCATTTCGTTTCATCTCTTCCGCATTGGTTCGGAAAAATTCGATTCCTTGCGGAATGGCATTGGATTTTCGTTCCAAACCAATGAGAATAGATGCAAGGTGGTCGGTGTTGCGTGTTCCCGTAAAGCATTCGGTAAAGGCGGGAAAGCAATTTTCCGTTTCATAAAAAAATTCAATGGTTTCTTCCATTACAGACTGAGAAAGAAGCGCCAACTCTGTTTCATCGGCAATTCGAAACGTGGCGGGCAGACCCAAGGTTGAAAAATTGGCACGAAGAAGATTTAAACAAAAAGAGTCGATGGTACAGATGTTCGCACTTCCTAATTTGATCAGCTGACCGTTCAGATGACGGTTCGAAGGATCATTTGCCAAAGCTTCACTGATTGCGGTAAAGATTCGTGATTTCAGTTCCTCTGCCGCCGCGCGGGTAAAGGTAACGATCAACATTTTGGAAATATCGGCAGGATGTTGCGGATCGGTAATGCTTCGGATGATTCGTTCCGTCAAAGTGGCGGTTTTTCCTGATCCTGCTGCCGCACTGACCAAAAGTGTTTTATGGTGGATATTGATTGCGGCACTTTGTGCCGGAGTCCATACTTTTGCCATAGCTTCTCCTTATTGTTCTGATCTTCGACAGATCGGTTTCATATTACAGTAGTCACAAGGCGTTTGACCGGGACATTCGGTGGGGGCGGCATCGACACAGCCGTTTCGGAGTGCGGTGGCAATTTTTTTCACCGTGTCTTCGATTTCACGGTAGAGTGCGTCGAAGCCTTCACTTGTCATCAGCGCTTTACCGACCAGCTCACCGCCTTTGTTTTGTTTGATGCCTGCCAGAAATTTAGAAGAAAGCTTGTGGTTCATCGCTGTTAAAATTTCTCGGTCATTTAAAAGCAGTCCGCTTCGCTTGAGGGCATCGTTCGCTTTTTGAAGAACCGTTTGCTCGGAATCGTATTCTTCTGCCTTTACGACGGGAATGTTGGCAGAAAGATAAAGAATTCCCGCGGGAGTGGGAGTCTTTCCGTCCGAGAGCCCTAATTTACGGGCAAAATCTGAATCAGCTTGACGGCAAAGCGAAAAGAGATAAAGAAGCATCTGAAGATTAATGCCGTAAGGGACTTCTTCCAAAGAAAAAAGTTTGGATCCCGTTTTGTAATCGACGATGCGCAAATAAACCTCGTTATCCTTTTTGAGAATATCAACACGGTCCACAATTCCCGTAAAAGAAACTTGGAAATCGTCGGACAGAAGAAAACTCATAGGCGTGGGGTTTCCGTCTTTTTCGTTGATAGGAAGCTCAAAAAATGCGGGAACGAAATCACTGTTTGAAAACTCTTCCATAATATTTTTTAGCATCAAAACGGCAAGACGCTTTAAACGGACGTAAAGATGGCGGAGCTTCTTTGAATTTTCTTGTTGATTGGAAGAAATTTTTGCAATATATTCTTCTACGATGCGTTCGGTTTGCGCCAAAAGAAGATCATCTGAGGGGAAATTCCCATTTTCGGAATTTTCTACGGCAAACCGGAGCAAATGTTCCAAGATATAGTGAATAAAACTTCCCATCGTATCGGCACGGAAGGCGGCATGCTTTTTTTCGCGAAGTCCTAAAACATAAGTACAGTAATAGTTAAAAGGACATTTGACATAGGATTCAAAGTGAGTATAAGAGAGCGAAAGCTCTTTCTTATCTTTTAGCGGAAGATGATTTTCATCTAAGCGACAATTCGTATTCGTTACAGCGGCAGCCGAAAGTTTTGCTACCTCGGGGAGATAGGGGGTAAGCGCTTCTTTGAGCGCTAAAGCATCTTCTTTTCGTTCCAATGTGCGAAGATGTGCGGCAGCAGTGCCGGGGGCTCCGCTCAGATAAGAAAGATCACCGGAAAAATATCGGTGCGGTTCGACATTTTCAAAAAGTGCTTTTACACGGCGGAAGGGAAGCGACGGCATTCTCGTTTGTCCGTTCAGTTCGGCAACCGAGGTGAAAAGGAAAAGTCCGTGTGAAGGCGACGCAAATGCACGTTGTACGTACATCAGTTCTTCGGAAGAGCGTGTTTCGGCATTTGAAGAAAGCTCGATTCCTAAAGAAGAGAGCAAGCTCCTGTCTGCCGAAGAGAAGAGGCCGTGATCATTGATTGAGGCAGGAAATTCTCCTTCGCAAAGACCGAGAATAAGAACGTATTTGGGAGAGTCAAGGCGCAAGGTTGCTGCAGAACCTACGGTGATCTCATCGACGGAAGTAGGAATAGTTCCCACGTCAATTTGAGCAAAAACGAGTTGAAGAACGGTAGCAAATTCTTCGCCGGAAAGTTCTTCTTCGGGCATTGCCGCGGCAATATCGGCAAGCGTATTCAAAATAATACCATAGAGTGCTTGCCATTCCTTTGCTTCTTTTCGATGTCCTCGAGCAAGTTCTTCTTTGGCAATTGCCTGCAATTTTTCATCCAATCCAATTTCTTGGAAATAGAGAAAAACACTCTTACATTGCTCGGGAATGTTATTGGCAGCGTCTAAACGGATGAAGAACCGTTCCAGGGTATCGGTCAGCTTTCTGCGAATATCGTTGGCAGCGCGTAAAATTTCTTCACCGCGAGAAGAGAGTCGGTCGGTAAATCCGTCGGGATTCATCGTCCAATCTGCGTCGGTAAAGCGAGCACCTGAAATTTTCCAAGTGGCAACGTATTCCTCAAAAAGATCGAGCGATCGATCGGGAAAATCATACAGTCCCGTCTTGATATGAGAAATGACGTCGGTTTGTTGCCAATGGTATTGCTTGATACGAAGTGCCGAAAGCAGGAGTTTGATCGGAGCTAACGAACAAAAATCGGTTTTTTCAGAGAAAAAATAAGGAACGTTGCTTTTTGTGAATGCGGTGTCAATAATTCCACGGTATGTTTCGGGATTTCTCATCAGTACCGCAATCTCACGGCAACGCGCTCCCGAACGCAGAAGCTCTACAACGTGTGCCACTGCCGCGTCAACTTCGGCGTAAGGGGTGTCGCAGATTTCCATACAAATACTTCCGTCGGAAGATACTTTGGTTTGGGACGCATCCATTCGCCATACGTTTTCTGCCAAGTACGCAAGCGTGGGAGAGGTCGCACGGTGATTTTCGTGCAATACGGTTTCTTGCACTTCGCCGTGTAGCTTTGCTGAGCGAATCATGTGGACAAGAGATTTTCTGATACTTTCCGTACTCAGATCCTTGGCATCGGGATGAGAGAGAGGAATGGTAACGGTTACGTTGTCTGCTTGCGCAAAAATGCGTTCGATAATATGATGCTCTACCGACGTAAAGGATGTGAAAGCATCGATGTAAACGTTGGTTCCTTCAAAGAAGCGATGTTCCTTGAGTGCTTCGTAAAGTCTGGACAGATCATCGGAGGAATCGCTGTAATTTTGCGATACCAATCCTTCAAAAGCAGAAATAATCAAAGAAACCTCAAGCAATTTATTTTTTAAAGGATGATCCGAAGAGAGTTGCTTTGCCGATTGTTCCAATTGTTCAGCGGTGATTCCGTTGGATTTACATTCTTGAAGTGCGGAAAGTACCGTATCACAAAGTGCGGCGGTATCGTTTTTGGCTAACGTACCGTATTCCGTCAGCAGCGGAGCCAGCTCACGCAGATTCTGCCACATCAGCAAATGACGGATCGGTTTGGTAATGTATCGGTAACTCAGTCCACCGTATTCGCGGCAGATGCGATTATAGAGTCGGGAAAAGTTCAAAACTTCCAAGTCAAGTTGAGCCGATGAGGGAAGCAGTTCCAAGGTTCGGCGCTCGGATTGCAGAGCGTCCTGTTCGGGAACAATCAAAAAGCATGGAATTCCTTTTTCAAGATCTTGACGAATAGCAGAGATAACAGACGATGTTTTTCCTGTGCCGTATGATCCGTATATGAAGGTGATCATTGAGACTCCTTTCTTCTTTTTGAATAAAATCTTTTGTATTAACGTACCATTATTATTATAACAAAAAAATATAAAAAAAACAAATAAAAATTGCAGTTTTCGGAATTTTTTTTGATGAAATTCAACAAGAGTTACAGAATTCTTCAAAAAACCGTCACAATTAGGACTTATAATGTAAATAGGTGAAAATATCCTCGGGGGGAGGTTTTATGATGAACGAACAAAATGAAAATAAAAATACCGAACTTGAACCTGAAATGGAAGAAAGAGAGGAAAAGATCAATGTTACTGAAGACGTTCAAAAAAGCGAAGAAGAAAACAATGCTCTCCTTCAAAACAAAAGAAAAGCAGATCTTGCGGAAAATATTGATTTTGAAAAAGAAGGAAAAAATTCTTCAAAAGAAGACGGCGGAAGTGAAGAAGATTTTTTGAAGACATCTTCTTCTGAAGAAGCGCGTGAGTGCTCGTACAGCTACGAGCCACCGTATGACACTCCTTTTTCTGCAAAGACGCTCTCTGACGGAAAAGGCAAAAAATCCAATAACGGTACCAAAGGACTGATCGCACTGCTCATTGCGATTACGATCGTGCTTACCTTTATTGCGGGCGCTGTGGCAGGACAGATGTTTTTGAGAAGTCAAAACGATTTTACTACTCTTTCTGAGGGAAGCAGTCATGGATTGATGGTTCACTCCACCTTCTCTGAGGTTGTGGAAGAGGTGGCAGATTCTGTTGTTGAGGTGGAAGGCTCGGGAAGCGGAGTTATCATTGACCGCCGCGGATATATCATAACGAACGAACACGTTGTAAGCGATTTGAACAGTGCGGGAAAACAGATCGTTGTGGTATTGCATAACGGGAAGCGCTGTGTTGCTAAATATCAAGGTGGAGATGCAAAATACGATATTGCCGTTTTAAAGATTGATGCGGGAAGCTTGACTCTTCCCGTGGCAAAAATCGGAAAAAGTTCGGCATTAAAGGTTGGTGACGAAGTTTTGGCAATTGGCAATCCTTTGGCAACGCTTGGCGGTACGGTAACGAACGGCATTATCAGCGCCAAGGACCGTCAGATTCGTGTGGAGCATTATTTGATGACGCTTTTGCAAACCAATGCCGAGATTAATCCCGGAAACTCGGGAGGCGGTCTTTTCAATATGGCAGGAGAACTTGTAGGCATCGTGAACGCGAAGCAATTTGCGACGGGAATCGAAGGTCTTGGCTTTGCTATTCCCATTGATTTGGCGTGGACTTATGCAAAGGATATTATTCAGGACGGCTATGTGAAAGGAAAACCGTATATCGGGATTTCCTTCGTTGAACCCATGGAAGGTGGTGTTTATATTACTACCAGCACCAATGAGGTTCTGAAGGTAAATGATCAGATTCTGTCTGTGAACGGAAAATCCGTGAAAAGAATCAATGATTTGTATGAAGTGACCGACAATATGAAAATCGGGGATATCCTTGAAATGAAAGTCAAAAGAAAAATCGGATATTCTTACGAAACGCTGACTCTTGCGGTCAAAGTGATAGAGTATAAGCCTTAATCATAAACACAAAGAAAAGGATTGGGATATGTATCATATTTTAGTGGTGGATGATGAATCCAGAATTCGCTCAATTGTTAAAAAATATGCGGAATTTGAAGGTCACACCGTCACCGAAGCGGCAGACGGAATGGAGGCAATTCGCTTTTGCCGAGCGCAGCAATTTGACTTGATTGTGATGGATATTATGATGCCGGAACTCGACGGATTTTCTGCTTGTCGTGAAATCAGAAAAACATCGCAGATTCCGATTATTATGCTTTCTGCTCGCGGAGAAGAGTATGATCGTATCAACGGATTCGAGCTTGGTATTGACGATTACGTGGTGAAGCCGTTTTCTCCCAAAGAACTGATGCTTCGTATCGAAGCTGTGATGAAGCGGGTAAAGAGAGGTCCCGCAGAAGAGCGAAAAAAAGAAAACGTGGTGATTTCGCTGGATAACGGCGGTCTTCGTGCCGACGTGACGGCACGGCTTGTCTTTATCGACGGCGAACGTGTGGATATGTCTCCGAAGGAGTATGATCTTTTCTTCTATATGCTCGAAAATCGAAACGTGGCGCTCTCACGTGAAAAACTGATCAGCGACGTTTGGGGGTATGATTTTTTTGGGGATGTCCGAACGCTGGATACGCACATTAAGCTTTTGAGAAAAAGTCTTGGTCGTTATGCGGGACTCATCGTTACGCTTCGCGGCGTTGGCTATCGCTTTGAAGGATAAGGTGCGGTATGGCACAAACGGAACGTAAAAAAAATCATATCGGTATTCAATGGAAATTATACGCTATTCTGATTGTTTTTGTTGGTTTGATTATTGGCGTTATCTGGTTTTTTCAGGTACAGATGATGAACTATTTTTATCAGGTGACCCGCTTTAATGAATTGGAGTTGTCGGCAACGAAAATTTCTGCCGAACTGGGCGAACCCAATCGTCTGGAAGCGGTGACTTCCGAATGCGCCTCAGAATATTATGCCGATATTTGGGTATACCGCGTGGATCCCGAACAAAATGCAATTTTACTCTTAAATGAAAAGGGAAGCGGAGAATGGAACCTTCCGTTTATGACGCAGGAAATTTCATCGCTGTATGAAAAAACACGGAACAATGGCGGACGTTACGTGGCAATTCTTTCTTCGGATGATTTCTATCAAAATTCAGAGTGGATCTATCTTCAAGATAATTCAGGCTCTCCCTCTTCGTATCCAATCTTTTTTAATACCTCTGTCAAAAGTACAGCAATTTACGTCGAGCTTAGCCGCGTGGGAATGTCAGAATATTTGGTAGTTCAGATGACCAATCTGACTCCGCTGCGTGCGATGGTGAAAACGCTTCAGAACCAAGCGTTGATTATTGGTTTTGTTTTTGCCGTGCTTGCACTTGTAATGGCTTGGTTTATTTCTCGCTTTATTACGAAACCGTTTTTGAAAATCAACTCTGCCGCCAAGCAATTGGCAGAAGGAAGTTACGACGTCAATTTTGACGGAAAAGGATACCGTGAAATCAATGAGCTGTCCGACACCCTCAACTATGCGGCACGAGAACTGGCGACGACCGATCGTTTGCAAAAAGAATTGATTTCCAACGTTTCGCACGATCTTCGGACTCCTCTGACGATGATTAAGGGATATGCCGAGGTAATGAGAGATATTCCGGGAGAAAACACACCCGAAAACGTGCAGATCATTATTGACGAAACGGCGAGACTTTCGGATCTTGTGAATGATATGTTGGATTTATCCAGAATTCGTTCGGGGGTAAGAAAACCCGAAATGCAGAGGTTCAGCTTGACCGAAACGGTTAGGGATACGCTATTACGGTATGAGCATCTGATCAAGCAAGACGGATACCGAATTGAATTTTCGGCAGAAAATGACGCGCAGATTGTTGCCGATCGCAATATGATTTTGCAGGTTCTGTATAACCTCATCAATAACGCAATCAATTATACGGGAGAAGATCTCCGTGTTTTTGTTCGTCAGGAGCTTCTGGGAGCGCGGGTACGCATCAGCGTTATTGATACGGGTGAGGGAATTGCCGAAGATCAGCTTGCGATGATTTGGGAGCGTTATTATAAAGTGGACAAGGTTCACAAAAGAGCGACGGTAGGAACAGGATTGGGACTTTCGATCGTCAAAGGAATCCTTGAGGTGCATCACGCGAGTTACGGCGTGAAGAGTACGCTTGGAAAAGGATCGGTCTTTTGGTTCGAATTGGATTGCTCAAACGATGAAGTGCCGATGACAGACTATATTGAAGCAGATTACGAGAGATAAGAAAAAGAATGAAAAAACTGATACCAAATGCCAGAATTTTAAATTGCTTGCGATGCCCCATTTGTCAAGGTGATTTTTCTGTGCGCGGCGCAGATGTTGAGCGGGGAAGCGTGAGTTTGATTTGTGACGGTGAAAGAAAGCACTGTTACGATCTTTCTTCTTCGGGATATGTGAATTTTATGCCCCCGGGACGGACAGACGGCGGAGATTCCAAAGCGGCAGTACGAGCACGAACCGATTTTTTGAATACCGAAGCATATCGGTCTGCGGCAGATGCTTTGGTGGATCTGCTTGAAAAGCATCTTTCTCCTCAGCAAGGCGTTTTGATTGATGCCGGATGCGGTGAGGGATATTATACGGAGCTTTTGCTTCGTCGAGGGTATTCTTGTCTCGGCTTCGATCTTTCCAAGGCGGCGGTCGATTGTGCGACTAAGCGCGCTGTCCGTGCGGAGCTTGTCGATGGCTTTTTCGGTGTCGGGAGTGTTTTTGAGCTTCCTGTGGCAGACAATTCTTGTTCGGGGATCGTCAATATTTTTGCCCCTTGTTCAGAAAGTGAATTTTCGAGAATACTGCGTCCGGACGGAATTTTGATCGTAGCTTATGCAGGTCCCGAACACTTGATGGGCTTGAAGCGGGCAATTTACGATGAAACGAAGGAAAACGACGGACGAGCCGACCTTCCAAAGCAAATGAAACAGATTGACGAGGTTCGGATTCGCTATTTGATTCACGTGGACGGAGAGATACAAATTCAAAACTTATTCGCAATGACGCCGTATTATTGGCGTACATCGTTGTCCGATGCGGAAAAGCTTCGTGGATTGAATACGTTGGAAACCGAAGTGGATATGATCTTCTCGGTGTACCAAAAGGACGAACGCTCTCTGTGAGTCGTTCAAAAGGAGAAAAATGCAGATTTCAGTAATTATTCCTATGTATAACGAGCGCCGTGTGATTGAAACAACGGCAAGAGCGCTTTCGGTGTATATGAATGCGCATTTTTCATCGTATGAAATTTTATTTTCCGATGACGGTTCTACCGACGGAAGCGGAGATCTCGTTCGCGCGTTGTGCCTCCCGAATGTTCGTGTCATAGGAAATTCTCAAAATCACGGAAAAGGTTTTGCCGTTCGAAAAGCAATGCTTGAAGCAGAAGGAGAGTTTTTGATTTTTACTGATGCCGATCTTGCGTACGGAACCGAGGTGATCGGACAGATGTATGAGTTTTATCAAACGCAATCTGACGAGAACAAGGTACATTTGGTTTTGGGGTCGAGAAATTTGGAGAAAAACGGATACGAAGGTTACCGTCCGATTCGAAAACTCGCGTCCAAACTTTATCTTCGGATTCTTGGGATCGTGGGGGGATTCCGACTTTCTGATTCACAGTGTGGGTGTAAAGCTTTTCAAAAAGATGCGGCAAAAGAGATTTTCCGTCGATGCGAGGTCAATGGATATGCTTTTGATTTTGAAGCAATCTTATGGGCGCAAAAGCTCGGATATCGTATTTGTGAATTTCCCGTTCGGATTTTGTCTCACGATGAGTCGAAGGTTCATATTTTTCGGGATTCTTACCGAATGCTTCGCGACTTGACGCAGATCAGACAACGAATCAAAAATAAGGAATAATATCAGCGGTTGGCGGCGTATTTCCCGCCAACCGTTTTCCTTTGAAAAAAATTTCCGAGAAAAAAGAAAAAATCTGAAATTAACTGTTTACAAACAACTAAAAATGTAGTAAAATATATATAGTATATTTAGAAAGGCAGTTTTACGATGATGCAGACTTCAAAACCAAAGTATCGCCGCGTACTTCTCAAGCTTTCGGGAGAGGCGCTTGCGGCAAAAGAAAAAGGAATTTTGGATTTCGACTTTATTGCCTCGATTGCTGAGGTGCTGAAAAAATGTGTGGCACAAAACGTTCAGATCGGAATTATCGTTGGTGCAGGTAATATTTGGCGCGGAAGAGCGGGCGGTCAGATGAACCGTGTTCGTGCGGATAGTATGGGAATGTTGGCAACGACGATTAATGCAATCGCTTTGCAGGATTCGTTTCTTCAGGCAGGCTTGGATACCAGATTGATGACTGCGGTGGAAATGCAGCCTTTTGGTGAGCGGTTTGTGGCAAAGGATGCTGTTGCGGCAATGGAGCAAGGTCAGATCGTTATTTTCGGCGGCGGTCTTGGCTCTCCGTATTTTTCCACCGATACGGCAGCGGCGTTGCGTGCGGCAGAAATTGAGGCTGACGTAATTTTAATGGCGAAGAATATTGACGGAGTTTATTCGGCAGATCCCAACAAGGATCCTTCGGCTGTACGTTACGATGAGTTGACGTATAAAGAAATTCTTGAGAAGGAATTGAAAGCACTGGATTTGACGGCAACGACGTTTTGTATGGACAACGATATTCGCTCGTATGCCTTTGAATTGAAAGATCCGATGAATATTTATCGGGTGATTATGGGCGAACACATTGGAACCGAAATTCATTGCTGAGGCAACGGATTATTTTTAGAACAAATTACATACGGAGGATATTATGAAACTTAATACGAAAGATTTTGAAGAAAAAATGAAAAAAGCACTCTCGGTTTACGAGGAGAATCTCGGAAGCATCCGTGCAGGACAAGCAAACGCTGCTGTTGTTTCCAAAGTAAACTTTGAATATTGGGGTGCTCCTACGCCCCTGACTTCGATGGCGGATATCCGCGTGGCGGATGCAAAGACTTTGACGATCACGCCTTATGATGCAACGACTCTCAAGGAAATGGAAAAGGCAATTCTTGCGTCTGATGTGGGAATTACTCCTACGAATGACGGTAAGGTGATTCGTTTGGTATTCCCTCAGCCGACCGAGGAAAGACGCCGTGAGCTCGTAAAGCAGATTCAGAAGATGGGAGAGGATGCTAAGGTAGCAATTCGAAACATTCGCCGTGATGCTAACGATCTTTGCAAGAAGATGAAGAAGGATGGCGAGATGACCGAGGATGAGCAGAAGGCTTCCGAAAAGACCGTACAGGATCTGACTGATAAGTATATCAAGGAGTTGGACGGAATTACCTCGAAAAAAGAAAAGGAAATTATGCAGATCTAACCTCAAAAATCATTATGTAATAAGGGGCGGGTATTTTGCC
>JAZOSZ010000197.1:0-4790 GCA_045657365.1 Eubacteriales bacterium | reverse complement strand
CGATGCAAGAACGCCTGCCCCGCGCCAGAATTTGAGCGAGGCGTTGACTTCGGATTCCGAGCATCCAAGGATCGAGGAAAGCTCTCCGACGGGCGCCGTTCCATTCTCTGTCGTGGCAAGCATCTGAAGGGTTACGAGAATCTTTAAGTCGGTCTCATCGGCATTCCGCAAGAGATCCCCAAGATTTTCGGGCAGATTTCCGTCCCGATATTGAATTGTCAGTTTTCCTGTCTTTCCCATCGTTCGCTCCTACACTTACGCCTGTTCGTTTCCCGAGGTCAGTTTTTGGGCAACCTCATAGCAAAGCGTCATCAGAGAATCTCCGATATGGACGTTTTCCACGACGATATCACGATCTCCGAGCGCCAGCTCTTTTCCCGTAAAATTCCAAATGCCGTGAATCTGACACTGAGCAAGACGCTCACCGATCTCCACCGCGTGTTCCTTGGGGAGCGTGAGAATCACGATCTCAATGCCGAATTCCTCAATTCTTTTTTCGAGTTCTTCGAGCGCGTACACCCGTGCGGGGCCGATCTTTTTTCCGATCACCGTAGGATCGATATCGAAGAGTGCGACCACGTCCACGCCTCTCTTTTCAAACATCGGACTACCGACCAGCGCGCTTCCCAGATTTCCCGCACCGACCACGGCGGCACGGAATCCGAAGCCGACGCCAAGAATCTCGCAGATTTTGGTATACAGATAGTTGACGTTATAGCCGTATCCCTGCTGACCGAAGCCGCCGAAGCAGTTCAGATCCTGACGAATCTGCGAAGCAGTTACGTTCATCATTTTGGAAAGCTCCGCCGAGCTGACTCGCGTTTTTCCCATACGGATCAGCTCACGAAGATAACGAAAATAACGGGGCAGTCTTTTAATCACCGCAGGAGAAACCTCGGGACGAAAGCTGTCTCTTCCGTCAATTTCCCGACGAAGGAGTTCTAAAGATTCTTCTTTTTCAATTCTCTTTTTGGTACTCATTTCCGATCTGCCTTTCTTTCTAAATTCAACGATTCAATCAATTTCGTCGCACGCTGACGCATTGAGCGAGGTGTCGGCAAAACGACCGCATAAAAATTCAAAATAGCCTGCCGCGGCAACCATTGCCGCATTGTCCGAGCAAAGTCCCAACGAGGGCTTGCAGAAGGTAACACCGCGCGAAGCGCAAAGCTCTTCCAGTCCGCGGCGAATATGTGAGTTCGCCGCCACGCCCCCCGCAAGAACGAGCGTTTTCGTATTTGTTTTCGTCAGTGCGGCATCGGTCTTTTTCACGATTGCATCCACGATCACACGGGTATAAGACGCCGTCAGATTCGCCGCATCGGGTTCTCTTCCCTTTTGCCGTTCTCCGTTGATATAGTTGAGCGCCGCCGTTTTGAGTCCACTGAAGGAAAAATCCAACGTGTCACCGAGGAGCGCGGGAGAGGGCAAGGTTACTGCCTTCGCATCTCCCTTGTACGCCAGTTGATCCATTGCCGCACCCGCAGGATAGGGCATTCCAATCACGCGTCCGATCTTATCGAACGCCTCTCCTGCCGCGTCGTCACGCGTACCGCCGATTTCGTGAAAATCAGCATAGTCGGAAACCTCGTAAAAAGCGGTATGTCCGCCCGACACCACCAAAGCGGTAAATGGCGGTTCCAAAAGATCGTACTCCAGATATGCCGCCGCCACGTGTGCTTTCACGTGATTGACGGCAACCAGCGGAATTTCGTTGGCATACGCCAGAGATTTCGCAAAATTCACTCCGACAAGCAAGGCACCGATGAGACCCGGATGCGAGGTCACGGCAATACATTCGACATCCGACAGCGTCACTCCCGCCGTACGAAGCGCTTCGTCGGTAATTGAGCTG
The DNA here is from genome assembly GCA_045657365.1 of Eubacteriales bacterium. GTDB lineage: Bacteria > Bacillota > Clostridia > Oscillospirales > CAG-272 > HGM12713. Next base: position 2,935 of record JAZOSZ010000197.1, on the reverse strand, counting down.
ATCGCCTCAATATGCGCACGGCTGGCAATCTCAGGCACAACACCGCCGTAAAGACGGTGAATCTCGATCTGTGACGCCACGATATTGGAAAGAATTTTTCGTCTTCCCTGCTCCATTTGAACGACCGCCGCCGAGGTTTCGTCGCACGAGCTTTCGATTCCTAAAATAATCATTCTTTGACTTCCTTTTTTATTCTTCGCATCGGAACACCATCTGAATGGCGTCCTCGGTCGGGTGACGGTAAAAGCTTTTGCGCATACCGCACGCCTCAAAGCCTTCGGCGCGGTAGAGGGAAAGCGCCGCCGTATTGGACGGGCGAACCTCGAAAAATACCGTACCGATCCCTTTTTGTTTTGCACGTTCCAACAGCGCACGAACCACCGCGTGTCCGAGTCCCCGTCCGCGATAGGCAGGCAGGGTGGCAATATTCGTAATGCTTCCTTCGTCGAGCACCCACGTCATTCCGCCGTAGGCAACGGGGTGTCCGTCCAGCATTGCCACGACGCCAAACCCTCCGTCCTTCGTTAAAATGGCAAGGCTCTCCTTCGACCACGGATCGGCAAAGCACTCGATCTCAAGCTCTGCCAGCGCCGAAAGATGTTCCTCGGAAAGTGGCAGAAGACAGACTTCGCTCAGGTTCATCTTAATAACCGAACACTCCGCTGAGCGAGTCGTCGTTTTCGATCCAATCCTCGACGTTGATGATGCGATACTCTTCTTTGGTATCGCGGACAACGACCGTCGAAATACCTGCATTAATGACCATTCTCTTGCACATCATACAGCTCGACGTGCCGCTGACGATGGAACCGTCTGCGGGATCGACGCAAACCATATAGATCGTCGCGCCAAGCATTCTGTCGCGTGCTGCGGCAATAATAGCGTTCGCCTCGGCGTGTACCGAACGGCAAAGCTCATAGCGTTCGCCTCTCGGAATATTCAGCTTGTCGCGCATGCAGTATTGGATATCACTGCAATTTTTTCTGCCGCGGGGGGCACCGTTATACCCCGTCGAAACGATCACGTCGTCCTTTACGATGATGGCTCCGTACATTTTGCGAAGACAGGTGCTCCGCTCTGCGACCGTTTGTGCAATATCAAGATAGTAGTTGTGCTTGGAAACTCTGCTCATCTTTTTTCTCCGTTCCGTCGCCCCGGCGACATTTTCTAAACATACACTATCATTATACAACAACTCTTACCTAAAATCAAGTTTTTTCTTTCAATATTTTATAATTATCTATAAAGTACGTTTCTTTTGTGCATACTCAATCAAAGAAAGCAACACAGAAAAGGAGACGCACAATGAAGCAAAATAAAGGCTATCTGCCCCCCGAATATCCTTTTGGATTTGGATTTGCGCTGATGCAAAACCCGAAAGCAATGGAACATTTCGGCGAAATGAACGAACCGCAACGCCGCGAGCTCGGACGCAAAATCAACGCCATTTCTTCGGAAGAAGATCTGCGAACTCTCATCAGCGAGATTGCCCTGATCCCGCCAAACGCATAAATTTTTAAATGAAACACAAAAAAATTACCGACTTGAAAATTTTTTTCAAAAAAGACCTTGACAAACGAGAAAAAATCGAGTATAATGATTAGGTCGTAACGCTGGTGTAGCACAGTCGGTAGTGCAGCTGATTCGTAATCAGCAGGTCGTGTGTTCGAGTCACATCACCAGCTCCACGAAAAAAGCCACATTTGTCCACCGACAAATGTTCCTTTTTTCGAACTAAGTGTGCCTTGCGGCACGATAAGCACACCTTCGGTGCGTGAAGCGATGCTACGCATCGTGAAGTGCCTGCGGGCGTGGGTGGCACACGAAACTTCACTGCTCCGTAGGAGCAACTTCACTGTGTCGTAGACATAACTTCACTTGGCGAAGCCAAACTTCACAAAGCATTGAGAATTTTCCGATTTTATGATATAATGGTTTAATAATGAGGAGTTATCGATATGTCAGAAAGTAAATTAAGGACACAATCTATGGATTTTGCAATATCCATAATCCATCTCGTTAAAACTTTAAAGGAGAAAAAAGAATCTATTATCTCCAACCAAATCGGCAGAAGCGGTACTTCCATAGGGGCAAATATTCGCGAAGCACAATATGCTCACGGGAAAGCCGATTTTATTTCCAAACTTCAAATTGCGCTAAAAGAAGCCAGCGAAACGGGATATTGGCTTGAGCTTTTGTACAAAACGGATTATATTTCCGAAACAGAATATAAAGATTTAGATTCCGTTTGTACAAGTATTCGCGTTATGCTGATAGCATCTATCAATACGGCGAAAGAAAATGCAAAGTAACGGGAGACCTATCTTATGAATCTTTGTGATATCAAAACCATCAAACAAATTATGGCGATGTTTTCGCTCAATTTCCGCAAGGAATTCGGTCAGAATTTTTTAACGAACCGTATGGTCGTGGAGGATATTGCCGACTCTTGCTGTGACAATTCCGCCAGTACGATTCTCGAAATCGGTCCCGGAATCGGCTCTCTGACCTATGAGCTGGCGCAACGCTATGAGAACGTCGTAGCTCTTGAGATTGACCGAGGTCTCATTCCCGTCCTCAAATATACGCTGGGGGATTGCCCGAACGTCACTGTCATCAACGAGGACGTAATGAAAGCCGATCTTCGCGAAATTCTCGCGCCTTATTTTGAAAAAGGTCCCGTTTCGGTCTGTGCCAATCTTCCCTACTATATCACCACGCCGATTCTGATGAAGCTCCTTGAATCCGAGCTTCCCTTTGAATTTATTACGATTATGATTCAGTCCGAGGTTGCCGACCGACTTTGTACCCCTTGCGGTGGCAAGGATTGCGGTGCCATTACCGCCGTCCTCAATTACTACGGAACGCCCGAAAAGCTTTTCCGCGTCAGTGCGGGCAACTTTATTCCCGCCCCGAAGGTCGATTCGGCGGTCGT
>JAZOSZ010000196.1:0-4416 GCA_045657365.1 Eubacteriales bacterium | reverse complement strand
TTGCAGCCGCAGGCAAACAGTTGCATTTAATTTCTATTGATGATTTTTTCTACGACAAAGAGCTTCTGCATTATAGAGCAGCGGATCGTACGATCGAGGAGTTGGATTATGATTCTGCCGAAACGATCGATTGGAAAGAGCTTTCTCGTTTTGTCCACGAAATTTTCTCAGAACAGGAAAGCCACTGTCCGATTTTTAGTTTTGAGGTGGGAAAACGAATTGGTTATCGAACCGTCGACAGCCGAGATTCAGACGTTTTCCTTTTTGAAGGAATTCAAGCTTTTTATCCCGAATTTACAGATTTGATTACGAAAGAAGGTTACGAATCGGCGGAACTTTATATTGCTCCGATGCGTTCGGTGTATGCCGACGGGGAAGAAATTACGCCCAATGAGCTTCGACTTTGCCGAAGACTCGTTCGTGATTATAATTTCCGTAATTCTTCGCCCGAAAGTACCCTTGGTTTATGGGCGAGTGTACGAAGAAACGAAGAGAAAAATATTTTTCCGTATGCCAAAGGAACTCAATATATTATTGACTCCACGATGCCGTATGAGCTTGGCGTACTAAAACCTTATCTTGAACGTATTTTGCCATCCGTTTCCGAAGGAAGTCCTTATTGGGATACGGCACAAGCAATTCTAACCCAAATGGAGAAGATCGAACCGATTCCGTCTTCGATGATATCGGAACACTCTCTTTATCGGGAATTTATCTGAGCCTGCGTCTTTCACCGTACATAGCGGGAAGGAATACTCGTTTTTCCCTGCGAATACAATACAGTAATCAGTATTTGTGTGCGGAGAGGAGATAGCAGGCGCATTGAAAAAACAAGCTTCTATCAAAGGACGGAACGCCGATGGATTTATGTCAGGCGTTCTTGTTCTTTCCATTTCTACAGTAATTGTAAAAATTATCGGTCTTGCCTATAAAATTCCTATGATTGCCTATCTTGGGGCAGAAGGAATGGGATATTTTAATTCTGCGTATGAAATCTATGCAATGCTTTGTGTAGTGGCAACGGCAGGGCTTCCCGTGGCGCTCTCGCTACTGATTTCCGCCAATCGCGAGCGAGGAATGGATGCGGTAGTACGACGGATCGACCGTTCGGCGACAACGGTCTTTTTATCCCTTGGATTGTTGGGTACGTTATGCTTACTTTGCTTTGCCAAGCCGATTGCCGATCTGATTGACAATGAGCAAGCCTATTTTTGTATTTTAGCTATTGCGCCCGCACTGTTTTTCGTTTGTTGTTCTTCTGCGATCCGAGGATATTTTCAAGGATTTCATCAAATGTTGCCAACCGCGGTCTCACAATTGATTGAGGCGCTTGGAAAATTGATTTTCGGCGTTTGGTTTGCGTCAATTGCTTTGCGGCGGGGAATGGATCTTCCCCTTGTGGCGGCGTTTGCCATTCTCGGTCTTTCCTTGGGAACACTTCTCTCGGCGCTCTATTTGTGTCTCAGAAAAGCACTCTCGTTACCAAGAAAGAAAAAAGAAGCTTCCCAAGCAAAGAAACAGTTGAGTGGAGACGGACTTGCTACCCTCTTTCGAATTGCCATTCCTATCACGTTAAGCTCGGCAATTCTCAGCGTGACGCGTTTGGTAGATATGGCGTGGATTATGCGTCGACTGCAAGATATCGGGCGGACGGTTTCGGAAGCCAATGAAATTTACGGTGCGTATACGACGCTGGCAGTTCCCGTATTCAGCTTGATTCCTTCCTTGATTGCACCGATTTCTATGGCGCTTGTTCCGCAGCTTTCAGCGGCAATCGAACGAAAAAATGCAGACGAGCAAGCGGCGCTTGCCAACCGTTCCCTTCGTTTGACTACACTTTTGGCAATGCCTGCGTCAATGGGAATTGCCGTGTATGCCAAACCGATTCTCGGGATTTTATTTGCCAGAGAAACCGAAGCGATTGAAATTGCTGCACCGCTACTTTCAGTGCTTGGTGTTTCGATTCTGTTTTCGGGGCTCATTACCACAACAAATGCCGTTTTGCAATCTTACCGTCAGGCAGGGAAGCCGATTCTTTCGATGTCTGTGGGGGCACTTGTAAAAATGATCACGGCATATTTTCTGATTGGTAACCCCTCGGTTGGTATTTACGGTGCCCCAATCAGTACCTTACTGTGTGATTTGACAGTAACCCTGATCAACCTTCATTTTCTTGGCAGTGCAATTCCCAAAAGTAGACGTTCGGAAGGCGTTTGGCAAGTATATTATAAACCAATGGCGGCAGCCTTTCTTGCGATTCTTTCTTCTGTTGCCGTTTATCTTCCGATTTCTGCAAGAGAGAATGGAAGTACACTTGCCTTTGTTTTGGCAGTCGGTACCGCGAGCGCTTCGTATGCAATTTTTGCCGTTCTGTTCCGACTGATTACCGCAGAAGATATTGCTCTTCTGCCAATGGGAGAAAAATTAATATCGATTTGGCGTTCACATCATAGAGAACGTCGAGAAAAAAGAAAAGGAAAAAATGAAATATGACAGTAAAAGAAAAGATTGAATTCTTAAATTCCAAAAAGCAGTACGATTTTGAAGATTTGATTCTTCTGGTAGAGGTTCTTCGATCGAAAGAAGGTTGTCCGTGGGACAGAGAACAGGATCATCATTCGATTCGAAAGGATTTGATTGAGGAAACTTATGAGGTGATTGAGGCAATTGATACCGAGGATCCCGTTCTGCTGCGGGAAGAGCTTGGGGATCTTCTGCTTCAGGTAGTATTTCACGCGCAGATCGAAAGAGAGAAAAAATCCTTTGATATGCAAGACGTTGCGAACGATATCTGTGTTAAGTTGATTCACCGCCATCCGCACGTATTCGGAGAGGTAGAAGCGGATACCTCGGCGCAGGTGCTTGCAAATTGGGAAGTAATTAAAAGCGAAGAAAAGGAACGGATTACCGTTACGGATAAACTGCGTGCCATTCCGCCGATGCTTCCTGCCTTGATGCGTGCACAGAAGGTAGGAAAAAAAGCGTCTTGCTTTGATTTTGCCGATGCCGATGAGGTGATTGCCAAAATCGAAGAAGAACTGGACGAGCTTCGTGAGGCAATTTCTTTCAAGAATCAGGAGAATATGCAAGAAGAGCTTGGGGATCTTCTTTTGAGTGTCACGTCTTTGGCAAGACACCTTCATATTGATTCGGAAGAGGCACTCGTCAGGGCGACCGATAAGTTTATCGATCGCTTTGAAATCGTAGAAGAAGCGGTACTTTCGCAGAAAAAAGAGTTGCAAGATTTTACTACGGAAGAATTGAATCAAATTTGGGATCAAAATAAACATAAAAAAGCACAAAAAAATTAAAATTTTTGGAAAAAAAGTAAAAAAAGCACTTGATATTCTCAGAAAAATATGTTATAATGCAAGTGTTAGGGTTTGCCTATAAGAAAAAATAAAAAACAGAAAGGGAAAAGACTATGAACAAGACTCAGTTGATCGATGTTGTTGTTGCTAAGACCGGAATGAAGAAGAAAGAGGCTGAGGCTGCTGTTAACGCAACCACCGAGGCTATCGCAGAAGCACTCAAGGCTGGCGACAAGGTTCAGTTGATCGGATTTGGTACCTTTGAAGTAAAGGAAAGAGCAGCAAGAGATGGCCGTAACCCCAAGACCGGTGAGACCATTAAGATCGCAGCTTGCAAGCATCCTACCTTTGCAGCCGGTAAGGCTCTGAAGGACGCTGTAAACTAATTCAGCTCAGACGGAAAGACGGTCAGACGCTTCTGACCGTCTTTGCCTTTGTTTAGGAGAAAATGTTATGAGATTAGATAAATTTTTAAAGGTTTCCCGTATTATCAAACGTCGTACAGTTGCGAATGATGCTTGTGATACCGAGCACGTATCGGTCAACGGTCGCAGAGCCAAAGCCTCGTATGACGTCAAGGTAGGTGATGTGATCGAAATTACCTTCGGACAGAAAACGGTGAAGATGAGAGTTCTCGACGTTCGTGATTCGGTGGGAAAAGCCGAAGCATCGAGCTTGTATGAGATTATTGAATAAATTGCATAAAACGGAACGCCTCCGCATAAGGATACAGTAAATCCTATGTGGAGGTTTTTTATGGATCGACAAGCAGAGCGTCAAGTGCATGAGTTTTCAGTAAAAATGAGAAAAGAAATGAGTGTTTTAGGAGTTCGGGAGGTAGAATGCTTTGACGAAGCGAGTGTCGTCCTCCACACACAGGGCGGAGAGATGACGGTGGAGGGGAGCGGACTACGTGTGGGGACCTTGGATTTGGAGCGCGGGATCGTAATGCTTTCAGGCAAAATTGATGCAGTATATTATTCCAACGATCAACGCGCACCGAAGGACGGCTTTTGGAGCAGGCTCTTTCACTAAAAAGAAAGGATCGTAGTATGGGTATTTCTCCAATACGGCTTTTTTATCTGTTATTAAGCTCTTTTTTCTT
>JAZOSZ010000195.1:0-4573 GCA_045657365.1 Eubacteriales bacterium | reverse complement strand
ACTTCGCCCGCGCGAAGCGTCCAGACCTCTTCCGACCACGACAGAGTATCGACCAGAAGCGTCTTGCTCTGAAGCGTGAGCGCCGTCGTTCCCTCGGCGCCGCTCGTGACGCCGGGAATCACGGAACCGCCCTCAAAGCGTTCCACTGTCATCTCGGAATTGTAATAATTCTTAAAGAGCGTACTGCCCATATTAGCAATACCCACGAAATAACCGACCTTGGAATGATCGTAGCTAACACCCGTCAAGATAATATTGCCCCCAGAGAAGCACTTCGAAATATTCGCACCCGTAGCCACCGTTCCAACAAAACCACCAACAGAACCGATCATTGCCGTCGTAATATTGCCCGTAGAGTAACAAGAAGAAATCGTTCCTTCGGTATAAGATGCAAAGCCGCCAATTCCATTCACACTATGTCCGCCCGACTGAATCGTCATATCCACCTCGGTATAAGAATTCTTGATCGTTTCATAATTATATGCAACAAAACCACCTATTACAGTTTCGTAAAAATCAGTTGTTTTGTCTTGAATCGTTCCGCTTGCATGACACTCGGTGATCGTACCTTGATTTTTAGCAACAAATCCACCGGCAAGAAATGTAGTATATCCGTTACCGTCATGTGAACTTGAAATTTTAGCATTACTTTCACATTGAGAAATTTCTCCCTCATTGAACGCTACAGCTCCCCCTAAACACACAAGGGAATCTATTCTACCGCTTTCAATTGTTGATTTTAGCTGTCCAAAAAGTTCAACATCCGTCATCGAATTAGTAACGGATCCTTTGTTATGCCCAACAATACCTCCCATATAAAGATATCCTATGTTCTGATAGTACACTCCACTTATAAACATATGAGATAGTCCGTCCATCTTTGCCGTTACACTGCAGTTAAAAATCGATCCATTATTTGTTCCAACCAAACCACCTGCATAATATGTAGCTTGTTGAACATAAGTGCCACTAAGACTGCTAAAATAAAACGAATACGACAGCGTTGCATCGTTAATGTGACAATTTTTCACCGTTCCGCTGTTCTTTCCTACCAAAACACCTGCTTCAAAACTTAACAAACCTTTGGTCGCTACCGTAAACGAAAAGTCGGAGAGCGTCAGATTTTCGATCGTTCCCGTATTGATTTTCACGAAACCGCTCGTTTGCTCGGCGGAAGACATGGTAAAGTTATAAATCTTATGTCCCTCGCCGTTGAGAACACCGCTAAAGGTGGAAATCTGTTCCCAGATCTCGCCGTCGAGGTTGATATCGTTTGCCAGATAATATTTTGCGTTCGGCTGATTCTTGATCGCCTTCAGATCGTCTGCGTCGTAGATCGGCATGCTCTCCGAGAATTTCGCGTAGAGCGTACTGTTTGCGGTCAATGCCGTATCAAAATTGAACGCCCTCGTAAATCCTTCGTCGAGATACCAGCCGATAAAGTAGTGTCCCGTCTTGATCGGATTTCCGGGTTTTACGGGAATATCGCCCACGTAATATTGCTGTGCCGTCATCACCGTTCCGCCGTCGGTATCGAAGCTCAGCGTATAGGTGTTCGGAACGTAGATCGGACGAATCGAAAGCTCCTCGGTCACCTCGGAAAAGTCCTTGTCCCATTCCGAAAAACGCAATTTATCAATCGTCGGTGCCGTCGGTGCTTCTGCCGCGCTTCCGTATTCAACACTCTGACGCGAGAGAACCTCTCCGTTCTTATCGTAGAAGGTCACCGTCAAAAGGTTGATCTGCCACTTGGCAACAAGATTCATATCCTCGCGAATCGGCGTGGTCGTCGTGATGATACCGTCGCTTGCGCCCTCTCCCGTATACCAGCCGAGGAAGGTATAGCCCTCGCGCGTCGGCTCGGTCAGAGGCAAAAGCTTTCCTGCGGGAACGATTACCGACGCGGCAAATCCTTCCGATGCCGTTCCGCCGTTCAAGTCAAACGTCACGGTATAGCTGACAAGGCTTCCGCTGATGATCTCGTCGATCCATTCTTCCTCGGTTCCCTCGTAGCCGTAAATCTCGCAGTAGATCTCGAACGCAGACTTGCCGTCTTCGCCCTTAGCACCGACAGCGCCCTGCGCACCGGTCACGCCTTGATCACCTTTATCGCCTTTGTCGCCTTTATCACCTTTATCGCCCTTGGCTCCTGTAGCGCCGGTAGCTCCCGTGTCGCCTTTTTCTCCGCGAAGTCCTCGGTCGCCTTGGTCGCCCTGATCTCCCTTATCTCCTTTTTCTCCTTGGATTCCCTGCTCGCCTTGCGGTCCTTGTTCGCCCTGCTCGCCTTGGTCACCCTTTTCACCGGTAATGCCGGGGATTCCTTGCGCCCCCTGCTCTCCCTTTTCACCTTGCGGTCCTCGGTAACCTTGGTAACCCTGCAATCCCTGATCACCCTTGTCGCCCTTTTCGCCTTTTTCACCGACAAGGCTCAGAAGCCATTCTTCTTCGCTTCCTGCAAAGCCCTCGTTCACGGCAATTTCATACGCGCTCTTGCCGTTGGCACCGTCTTTTCCGTCCTCGCCGTCAACTCCGTCTTTGCCCTTTGGGCCCTTGACGGTCTTCGTCTCGGCACACGCGGCAAAGGCGCCGACGATCATCAGAAGGCAGAGCAAAAGACTCAAAAGTTTCATCATTCTTTTCATTGCGGTTTCCCCCTAAAATTAAAAAGTGCGCCTACCGCAGTAAGCGCACAAAAAACGCAAACTCCGATAGTCGCCAAACTAACTCTCCGTGAAATGGGTGTAAACCGCATACTCATCGTCATAGAATTTGCATTTTTATCAAATTCAATACGATAAATATGCGGAAAAAAGAGTCCATTTATCCCTCAAAAAAGATAAAGTACACCCATAATTTCACGTATTCAGTTAGTTTGGCAATTTTTATTATATCACACCGATTCCCAAAAGTAAAGTGCTTTTTGGAAACTTTTTCACCCCCCTTTTTCTCGCTCCATATAATGTTATAGGAAGGTAAGCAGGAAACTTCTTCCGCAAAGAAAAGAGCTTCCCTATGTTTAAATTCTTCCGAGCACGGGAAAAATAACCTTGTAAGGAAAAACAAAACTTGGAGTGTGAAATACTATGAGTGTCAAACGAGGAGATATTTATTACGCCGACTTAAGCCCCGTCGTCGGCTCCGAGCAGGGCGGTCTTCGCCCCGTACTCATTATTCAGAACGACGTGGGCAACCGCTACAGCCCCACCGTGATTGCCGCCGCCATTACCTCTCGTATGAGCAAAACCAAGCTCCCCACCCACATTGATATCTACGCGGACAAGGTGGGACTTGCCAAGGATTCGGTCGTCCTCTTGGAGCAAATCCGTACGCTCGACAAGCGCCGTCTCAAAGAAAAAATGGGGCATCTGGACGAAAATATGATGAGCGCCGTCAATGCCGCCATTGCCGTCAGCTTCGGCCTTGGCGACCGTGCCGAAGCGATCGGACGAAGCACGCAAAGTGCCGCCGTAGCCTCGAATGCCACCCCCGAGCGTCCCCCCGAGGTGACCTGAATTTTCAAAAAATCCGAGAAATTTTCTTAAAATCTTCATAATTCTTTGATACAATAGAAAAAAAGTCAAAAGGAAGATTTTATGAAATATTCGGAACAATACAAGATTCGTTGGCACGACACCGACGCCACCCTCAAAATCCGTCCCACGCAGCTTCTTGCGCTGATGCAGGAAACGTCCAACCGCCACATTGCGACGAGCGGAATGAGCCTTGACGAGCTTCGCGATCAAAAAAAGCTCGGCTTTCTTCTGAGCAAAACACGCGTCGAGATTGACCGCCGCCCTGCGGCATTGGAAGAAATCACCGTCGAAACCTGGACCAACCCCAGCCGAAGCTTTGGCTTCAACCGCAGTTTCCGCGTGCTCGTCGGCGACGAGGTCGTGGCAAAGGCTGACACCTTCTGGGCGCTCGTGGGAATCGAAGACCGTGCATTTCACAAAATGGAAGAAACGGGATACGTCTTTGAGGACGAACCCGCCGTCGAGCTTTCTCTGCCTCCGCGCCTGAGAATTCCGAACGATCTCTGCTTGGAAGAGCTCGGTACGCGACACATCGTTTATTCCGACATTGATTACAATATGCACATGAACAACACACGCTATGCCGATATGCTCTGTGATTTTCTGTCGCTCGACGAGGTCGGGCGTTTGCGCGGATTTTCGCTTTCCTACCTGCACGAAGCGGCATACGGACATACGTTGCGTGTGCTTAGCGGTAAACGAGACAACTCGCGCTTCTTCCGCACCACCGACGAGGAAGGCACCGTGTGTCTGGAAGCACAACTGTTTTTAAAACAAGAAGAGTGATTTGTCTTAAGACAAATCACTCTTCTTGTTTTTTATCAATGATCGCAAAAAATTTACAAATCATCTATTGTATTTTTTACCAAAATGAGATATGATAATATGAAGCCTTAGTAATCAACTTGGAGGTGCGTCTTGTTCGGATACGTCAGAGTCAAGCACACAGAGCTGAAGGTCAAGGAATATGAGTTCTATCGCGGAACCTATTGCGGGCTTTGCCGTACGATGGGCAAATGTACGGGACAGAAGTCGGATCG
>JAZOSZ010000194.1:0-3430 GCA_045657365.1 Eubacteriales bacterium | reverse complement strand
TATGGGACAGACGGGTTGCGTCTCCTTCCTTTTTGAGGACAAGGGTCTGATCGTCATCTCGAATGAAGACGGCGACATCGACGAGGACGCTCTGATGGAACTCGCTCTTGAAGCGGGTGCGTCCGACTTTGCGGCAGAGGGAGAGGTCTTTGAGATCTACACCGCGCCCGACGATCTTTATGCTGTACAGGAAGCCCTCAAGAACGCGGGCTACGTGTTCCTTTCGGCAGAGAAGACCAAGATCCCCTCGACCTACGTCACGCTTGAGAGCGAGGACGAGATCAAGTTTATGGGACTTCTCATTGAAAAGCTTGAAGAGGACGACGACGTAATGAACGTTTACCATAACTGGGAAAACTGTGATTGACGATGAGTCTGTTTGAAAAATATAAACGACTGATCTCCAATACGGTGATCTTGGGCGCGGGCACCTTTGCTTCAAAGGTGCTCGTCTTCCTCTTGATGCCGTTTTATACGAGTATTCTTTCGACGGCAGAGTTCGGTACGGCAGACCTTGTGGCGCAGACGGCAAATTTGCTGATTCCGCTTGCCGCGGTCGGCATTTGCGACGGAATTTTTCGCTTTACGCTCGACGTGTCGGACGACGCCGCTGACCGAAAGCGCGTCTTTTCGACGGGCGTAGCAATTCTCTCGGCAGGAAGTCTTTTTCTTCTCGGCGCGATCTGGGTGCTTCGGTTCTTTGAGCCGATTTCGGACTACGTTCTGCTGATTGCGTTCTACGTGATTGCCGCAAATTTCCATTCGGCGTTTGCCAATTATCTGCGCGCCGAAGGCAAGACGGTGCTTTTTGCGGTGCAGGGAATGATCAACACGGTGTTGACGATTGCGCTGAACGTTCTCTTTCTGCTCACCTTCCGAATGGGCGCGACGGGATACGTGCTTTCGGTCGTCGTTGCCGATTTTTCGCTGACGCTGATCCTCTTTTTCCTCGCACGGCTCTGGCGCGATTTTTCGGTGCGGAGTATTTCCAAAGAGACGGCAAAGGAGCTTCTCAAATTCAGTATTCCGTATATTCCGACGACGATGCTCTGGCTCATTACCTCGGTCTCCGACCGATATATCGTGACCTATTTTTGCGGGGAGAGTGAAAACGGACTCTATGCCGCCGCATATAAGCTTCCGACGCTTCTTTCGCTTGTGAGCGGAGTGTTTGTCGAGGCGTGGCATTTCTCGACGGTACGCGATGCGGGGGATGACGAAAAGGGCGACTTTTTCGGTACGTTCTATCTGCATTTTATGAGCGTGATGTTTATGGGCGGCTCGTGTCTTGTGGCGGGGGTAAAGCTCTTTACGAAGCTTCTTCTGGCGGATTCGTATTACAGTTCGTGGAAATTTGTTCCCGTGCTTGTGATCGCAACCGTTTTTTCGACGCTCGTTTCCTTCCTCGGAAGCGTGTATTTTCTCAAAAAGAAGAGCACTCGCTCGATGTTGACGGCAATGGTCGGCGCCCTCGTCAACGTCATTCTCAATTTTGTGATGATTCCGAGACACGGTGCGATGGGGGCGGCAGTGGCAACGCTGATCAGCTATCTGGCGGTATTTGCCGTCCGTTCGTACGATACCTCGCTCGATCTGAAATTCAAACGGCATTACGGACGCCTCCTTTTCAATACGGCGCTCCTTGTTTTGCAAGTCTTCGTGATGATTTTTGAGGTGCCGTATTGGTATTTCCTCGAAGCGGGACTCTTGCTGTTGACGCTGATTTTCAACGGAAAAGCGCTGTTTTTGACGGCAGTTCGTATTTTTGGAAGATTTTTTGGAAAAAAATTAAAAAAATCTTAAAAAAGGTATTGCAAAATCATTTGGTTTGTGGTATAATATCATCTGCTGTGTGCCGTTTGGCGCGTAGCAACAATAATTAGAAGGGTAGTCCGCTGCGTCGCTCTGCATGAATGCCCGGATCTTTAAGGAGGACTGAAAAAATGGATATGCTTCAGGCTTTTACAAACGAGCAGTTGAAGACCGAGGTACCGGTCGTAAACGTTGGTGACACGATTCGTGTTCACAACAAGATCAAAGAGGGTGCTCGCGAGAGAATCCAGATGTTCGAAGGAACCGTCATCGCTAAGCACGGCGGCGGAATCTCCGAGACGTTCACGGTAAGACGCGTTTCTTACGGTTGCGGCGTGGAGAAGACCTTCCCGATTCACTCTCCCAACGTAGAGAAGGTTGACATTATCCGTCAGGGTAAGGTCAGACGTGCAAAGCTCTACTATCTGCGCGACAGAGTTGGTAAGGCATCCAAGGTTAAGGAAAAGATCTAACCGAAAAATATGGGACAGAGGATTACCTCTGTCCCATATTTTTTTGGGGACGCGGTTTTGTGGGGCTAGCCCCACACCCCACTTAAAACTTTTTTGGAAAAAAGTTTTAAGAATTCAAAAAACTGAACACAAAAAAATAAATTTGTGTCGCTTTCTTTTTGGTTACTTTTTCTTTCTGCGAAAGAAAAAGTAACACGCGTCCTATCCCTGAACTAACTTCTTCTCCACCGTGTCAAAGAGTAGTGTGCGGTCGGACTCCGAAAGAATGGCAAAGACTACGTAGTTTCCGAAGACGCGCACCTCGGCATCTGTCAGCTTGGGAACCTCCTCGGGGGCGTAGCTTGCAATAAAGGCGGATTTTTCTTCTCGTAATTCTTCAAGATAGTCCTCGCAAAGGTCTTGAAGCTCCTCACGCGCTTCGGCATCGGGGGCGTGAAAAATACCGAATTCTCCGATATCCTCGGAGCGCACGGTGTAGCGTAAGCAAACGTCGTCGTGCAGGTTCGTGTCCTCGAAATAATAGCGTAGATGCTCTTTGCCAAAGGTTTCGTAGCCGAAATCCACGGGGATTTGCTCTTCGACGCTGTCGGCAAGCTCCGAGCAGGGAACGTCGTTCGCATAGTTTTTTTCTTTTTGGCTACAAGAAGAGAGTAGCATCACAATCAATAAAAGAATCAAAAAATACCGTTTCATACAACCTCCCAAATTATTTTACTGCATGCGTTCGCAGATAGTTTAAAATTTCCACATAGGCTTCGCGGGTGAGATGATGACCGTCGCCGTTCTGATATTCGAGCTTCAAGCGTCCATCTTCATCCTTGAGAGTTTCGTTCACCGCAAGGTAGAAAATGCCCTCGTCCTCACAAAGGGAGAGCGCCCATTCGTTGATTTCGTCGATGATGCCGTTCAGCTCGTCGAGCGTGACCGAATATCGGCTCATATCCATATTTTTTGCGACGGGGAAGCAGGACGCAACGACGATTTTCGTTTGGGGAGATGCGGTTTTGATTTCGTTGATCAGCAACCGATAGCATGACTTGAAATACTCGCCGCCGCGCTTGGCAAATTGCACGGCACCATTGAGTCCGAAGCACAGGAAGATGCGCTCGGGCTGTTTTCTTTTTGCCGCTTCTCCCACCGTCAGA
>JAZOSZ010000193.1:0-7236 GCA_045657365.1 Eubacteriales bacterium | reverse complement strand
GAGGTCAAATTTTCCAACGAAAAGCCGGTCTTTGAAGCGATTTATTATGCGGTGCGCAATGCATTGGAAGCCAATACGGCGCGTCCCGACGTTACGCTCACGCCTGTATCCGCGCCGAAGGGAAGAATTGAGCAACGGCTCTCGGATTCCCAGACCCCCATTCGCGACGGACGGGAAGAATCCCTCAAAACGCGGCAGATCGCAGCAACACTGACGGTCGCAGAACCCGAAAAGAAGGTTGCGGAAGCTCCGAAAAAAACAAGCGGTTTTGCTACGATGACTGCTGAGGAATACCTCAAAGCATTCGTCAAAGACGTTCCTAAGGAAAAGCCTCGCAGCGAATTGCCCAAGACCGAACCTAAGAAAATTGAACAAACGAAGATAGATCTTCCCAAGACGGAAGAAACGAAGCAAGAGTCAAAGCAAGAACCGAAGCAAGAAGCCAAGTCCGAGCAAATCCCCCAAGAATCGTCTGCCGTGCAGCAGAGTCTCGAATATCGGATCTTGGGAGAAGCTTTCCATTCTTACGTTTTCGTCGAGCTTTCCGACCGAGTGCTGGTTGTTGATAAGCACGCGGCGCACGAGAGAGTTCTTTTTGAACAGCTTCGTGCGGGAATGAGCCGAGAGGACAAGGTTTCTCAGCTTCTGATGCTTCCGATCGAGGTAATGATGACCTCGGAAGAAATTGCCACGCTGGCGACCTATCGTACCGAAATCGAAGCCGTGGGCTTTGAATTTACGCTGGGCAAATATACGGTAAGTGTCAGCGCGATTCCCGAAGGAATCAATACCGATGCCGTATCCGATATGCTTGCCGTGATGGCAGAGAGAATCAAATCGAATACGGGTTCGGCAAAACTGACGCGGGATATTATCTTTGAAAAGGCACTTTATCAGGCTTCTTGTAAAGCGGCAATCAAAGCGGGCAGGGAATATTCCGAGGAGCATATTCGCTGGCTGATCGCAGAGCTGATGCGCTTGCCCGATATTACCGTTTGTCCGCACGGACGCCCCGTTGCGATGACGATCACAAAGAAAAATCTCGATCATCAATTTGAACGTACTTAATTTTTAGAAAAGGAATTTTTTATGGCAAAGCTTTTTGAAATTATGGCAACCGACGGACGCGCGCGTCGCGGCGTTCTTCATACGGTTCACGGAGATATTCAGACCCCCGTGTTTATGAATGTGGGTACTTGTGCCGCCATTAAGGGTGGCGTTTCGAGCCGAGAGCTGATTGATCTTGACTGTCAGGTCGAGCTTTCCAATACCTATCATTTGCATCTCCGTCCGGGAGACCGTCTGATTCACGAAATGGGCGGACTTCACAAATTTATGAATTGGGAACGCCCGATTCTGACCGATAGCGGCGGATTTCAGGTATTTTCTCTTTCCCAGTTGCGTAAAATAGACGAGGAGGGAGTTCGATTCGCTTCTCATATCGACGGGAAACGAATTTTTATGGGGCCTGAAGAAAGTATGCAGATTCAATCGAACCTCGCCTCCACGATTGCGATGGCATTTGATGAGTGCATTGAAAATCCCGCGCCCTACGATTACGTAAAGAATTCCTGCGACCGTACGGCACGTTGGCTCGTTCGTTGTAAAGCGGAAATGGACAGGCTCAATTCCTTGCCCGAAACGATCAATAAAAATCAGCTTCTTTTTGGTATCAACCAAGGCGGTGTTTACGAAGACCTTCGTATCGAACACATGCAGAAGATTGCCGAGCTCGATCTTGCCGGATATGCCATCGGCGGACTTGCCGTCGGTGAGGCAACTGAAGATATGTACCGCATTATCGATGCGGTAGAGCCGTATATGCCGAAAGACAAACCGAGATATCTGATGGGCGTCGGCACACCTTGTAATATTCTCGAGGCAGTACATCTTGGTGTTGACTTCTTCGATTGCGTGATGCCCAGCCGAAACGCACGTCACGGAAATCTCTTTACCTGGCACGGAAAGATCAATCTTCTGAACGAAAAATACGCCAAAGATCCCCGTCCCTTTGACGAGGGATGCGGTTGTCCCGCCTGCCGCAACTATAGCCGTTCTTACGTCCGCCATCTGATCAAGGCGAAAGAATCGCTCGGTATGCGTCTTGCGGTCGCACACAATCTTTATTTTTACAACAATCTTACCAGAGAAATCCGAAACGCACTCGAGGGTGGATATTTTGAAAGCTTTTATCAGTAATATCGCAATATCCTTGGAGAGCGCTGTCAGGATTAAAACGAAAAGGAACAGTTATGATCAAACAAGCATTACTCGAAGAGCTTCTCAGTGTTGCCCTCGCAACGGGCGGCGACTTTTCCGAGATTTTCGCAGAACATACGCGAAATAACACGGTGCAATTTGTCGACGGTAAAATTGATAAAATCAACGACACCGTACTCTCGGGCGTGGGGATTCGTATTTTTAAGGGGGAGAGAACGGTTTACGCTTCTACCTCGGATCTTTCAAGGGAAGGACTGCTTCGTTGTGCACGTGCGGCGGCAGATGCGATGGGAGAGGGCAACGCCCCGATCTCCATTCGTCTTACCAATACCGCCGTATTCAACCGTCATGCTGTCATCAAGAATCCTTGTACGACAGACCTTTCGGAGCGGATTGATCTTTTGAAGGCAGGGTGTATCTCTGCCAAGGAGTACGATCCTCGCATTACGCAGGTGCAAGGCTGGCTTCTCGGCGTTGATCGTGAGATTCTGGTTGCAAACAGTGAGGGACTTTATAAAGAAGACCGCCACGTGAGAACGAGAATGGGAATTTCTTCGGTTGCTTCGGACGGCAATGAAAATCAGTCGGGCGGTTGCGCGCCGGGACGCGGAATGGGACTTGAAATGTTTGAGAGTTTCGATCCTCGCGAGATCGGTCGCCATTCTTCGAAAATGGCAATCACGAATCTGACAGCGGATTACTGTCCCGCAGGACAGATGACGGTGGCGATCGAAAACGGTTTTGGCGGAGTCATTTTCCACGAAGCCTGCGGTCATTCGCTCGAAGCTTCGCAGGTAGGAGTCGGAATGTCCGAAATGTGCGGAAAGCTCGGAGAAAAGATTGCCAACGAAAAAATTACAGCTATTGATGACGGAACGATTGCGGGGGCTTGGGGCTCGGTCAATATCGATGACGAGGGAACACCGACGCAAAGAAACGTTCTGATTGAGAACGGAATTTTGAAAAATTATATGATCGACCGACTTGGTTCGCGTCGATTGGGAATGGCAATGACGGGTTCGGGACGCAGAGAAAATTACACCTACGAGCCGACCTCGCGTATGACCAATACGTTTATTGATAACGGTCCCGACAAAAACGAGGATATTATCGCGTCGATCGAATACGGTCTTTACGCCAAGGAAATGGGCGGTGGATCGGTCAATCCGCTGACGGGCGCGTTTAATTTTTCGGTGCGCGAAGGATATCTCGTGCGTAATGGAAAGATCTGTGAAGCGGTACGCGGTGCATCGCTGATCGGTACGGGTTCACAGATTCTCAAGGATATTGATATGGTTGGCAAAAATCTTGCCACGGGGCAGGGCGTATGTGGCTCGTCCAGCGGAAACGTTCCCACCGACGTCGGTCAGCCGCTCATTCGTGTATCCAAAATCACGGTCGGCGGACGGTAAGGAGAAATTATGAATTTTGATCAAGTAAAAAATGCCCTGATTGCCGAAGCAAATCGGACGGGGCTTTCGGAATATGAGATCTATTTTATGGAAGCCGGCTCGACGGGGGCAGAAACCTTAAAAGATGAGATTTCTTCCTTTTCCTCGGGCGTGCGGGGCGGAGTTTCTTTCCGTTGCATCGTGGACGGTCGTTTGGGCGCCGCGGCAACCGAGCTGATGGAAGAAGACGAGATGCGGGCTCTCGTGGCACGCGCTGTACAGAATGCGGCGGTGATTGAGAGCGATGACCCTGTGATTTTTTATCAGGGAGATGCCGAATATGCGACACCACCTCTTCCCGAGGAAGAGAACACCGATGCGGCAACTCTGAAATCGGTTGCCCTCGATCTGCAACGAAAAACCTATGCGGCAAGTGCTTTTGTGACCGACGGAACGCAGTCGGGGACCTTTGCGACGACGGTGCGCAGAGAGCTTGTCAATTCCTACGGACTTTCGCTCTCCGATCACTATAGTGCGTGCGGATCTTACGTGCAGGCGGTAGTGGAAAAGGATGGGGAAGCACAGGATGCGTTTGATTGCTGTCTTGGTTTACACTCCGAAGAGGTGGAAAAGCTTCCTCAAAATGCCTTAGACGAGGCGCTGGCAAAAATTGGTGCTATGGAGATTGATTCGGGAAAATACGACTTGATTCTGCAGGGAAAACAGATGCGCGAACTTTTGTCGACCTTTTCTTCGGTCTTTTCGGCAAAATCGGCACAGCTCGGACTTTCCTTGCTCAAGGGCAAAGAAGGAAGCGCTGTGGCAAGTAAGGTCGTTACGCTGATTGACGACCCGATGCGCGCGGGCTTTCCCGCACAGTCGTCCTTTGACGGCGAAGGCGTTGCCACCAAGAAAAAATCAATCATTGAAAACGGCGTTTTAACGACGCTTCTCTACGATCTTTCAACGGCAGAAAAGGCAGGAAAAGCTTCGACGGGCAACGGTCAGCGAAAAAGCTACGCAAGTCCCGTGTCGATTGCTCCGTATAGCTTTTATCTGGCAGGCGGCAAGGCTTCCGAAGACGAGTTGAAGAACATGCTTGACAACGGAATTTATTTGACCGAGCTCAAAGGACTTCACGCGGGTGCCAATGACGTTACAGGGGACTTTTCGATTGAAAGCGCAGGATTCCTCGTTGAAAATGGGAAGATGACCAAGGCAATCAAATCCTTTACGGTAGCGGGAAATTTCTTTGAGCTACTTCAAAAGATCGAGGCTCTTTCCGATACGGTACACTTTGATGCGTCCACCGGAGTGACTTCCTACGGCTCTCCCGACGTGCTTGTACGAAATATGAGTATTGCGGGAAAATAAAAGGGAAAAGCTCTTGACATTTTTGGCGTTGTATGCTACAATACTATTTATAATAAAAACGACATTTTTTTGACAAAAAGGAAGGATAAACGATCATGCAAAACACGGAAAAGACAATGGACAAGATCGTGGCTCTGTGTAAGACCCGCGGCTTTATTTTCCCCGGCTCCGAAATTTACGGTGGCTTGGCAAACACTTGGGACTACGGTCCTCTCGGTGTTGAGTTGAAGAACAACGTAAAAAAGGCTTGGTGGAAAAAATTCGTTCAGGAAAACAAGTATAACGTCGGACTTGACGCTGCTATTTTGATGAACCCCCAGACTTGGGTAGCATCGGGACACCTGGCAGGCTTTTCGGATCCTTTGATGGACTGCCGCGAATGCCACGAGCGTTTCCGCGCTGACAAACTGATTGAGGAATGGAGTTCGGAGAACGGTTTTGAGCTTCCCAAACCCATCGACGCTTTCTCTCATGCAGAAATGAAGGAGTTCGTTGAGGAACACAACATTCTTTGCCCTACCTGTGGCAAGCATAACTTTACCGATATCCGTCAGTTTAACCTGATGTTCAAGACGTTCCAGGGCGTTACCGAGGATGCGAAGAACACCGTATATCTCCGTCCCGAAACGGCACAGGGTATTTTTACCAATTTCGTCAACGTTCAGAGAACGACGCGTAAGAAAATGCCTTTCGGTATCGCACAGATCGGTAAGTCGTTCCGTAACGAAATTACTCCCGGAAACTTCATCTTCCGTGTTCGTGAATTTGAACAGATGGAGCTTGAGTTCTTCTGCAAGCCCGGTACCGACCTTGAGTGGTTCAACTATTGGAGAAGCTTCTGCCATAACTGGTTGCTTGCGATCGGCTTGAAGGATGAAAATCTTCGTCTGCGTGACCACGATCCGGAAGAGCTTTGCTTCTATTCCAAGGCAACGACCGACTTCGAGTTCCTCTTCCCGTTTGGATGGGGCGAGCTTTGGGGCGTGGCTGACCGTACCGACTATGACCTGACTCAGCATCAGAATACCTCGGGTAAGGATCTGACCTACTTTGATCAGGAAACGAACGAGCACTACATTCCTTACGTTGTGGAACCCAGCCTTGGTGTAGAAAGAAGCGTTCTTGCCGTACTTTGTGATGCTTACGATGAAGAAATTGTTGATCCCGAAAAGAACGATACCCGTGTCGTAATGCACCTGCATCCGTTCCTCGCTCCTTTCAAGGCAGCAGTGCTTCCTCTCTCCAAGAAGCTTTCCGAGGGTGCAGAAAAGATCTTTGAGGAGCTCTCTCGTGACTTCTCGGTAGATTACGATGAAGCAGGTTCGATCGGTAAGAGATATCGCCGTCAGGACGAGATCGGTACGCCTCTGTGTATTACTTACGATTTCGATTCCGAAACCGACGGTTGCGTTACCGTTCGTGACAGAGATACGATGGAACAGGTTCGTATCCCGATCACCGAGCTGAAATCTTATATTGAAAAAGTTATCGCATTTTAATTGCGATTGACAACAAAAAAGACCCCCGACCGAATTGGGTCGGGGTTCTTTTTGCGATTAAGCTTCAGCAACGGGCTCGGTTTCAACCTCTTCTTCCTCTTCGTTGGAAGGGAGATAGAGCTCGTAGTCTTTCATCTTCAACGTTGCAAACTTTGCACTGCCGTAGTAGTCGAACTTTACGTTCTTGAGAACTTCGTCGTTGACCAAAGTTGCGTTTTGGTTGAATACGATCGGGATTACGGGAAGATCTTCCATCAGAATCTCTTCTGCTTCGTGCAAGAGAGCAGCACGTGCTTCGAGATCGGACTTCTTGAATGCTTCATTGATCTTTTCATCAAATTCGGGGTTGTTGTAGCCGGTGAAGTGAACGGGAATTTCAAACTTCGTGCTCTGTTCGGAAACGGCAGCACCGCCGGTGTAATACTTTGCGAAAGGAGCAAGTACCGAGAATGCATCGGCAGTATACGCTACGTAGTCGATTGCCGCAACCTCAAATTTGCGTGCGGTATAATTTTCAGCAAACAGGTCATCCTTAACACCAAGCAGGGTTTCGCCCGAAGCTTCCTGAATGTGGGTGTTGTCAATCAGCTTCTGGGGAACAACAGCCACGTGGAAGCCAAGCTCGTTCCAAGCTTTTGCAACCATATTGGCAATGGTCAGATGAACTTCATCATATTCGGGAACAGAAATGGAGAACATAAACTTGGAAGCGTTGATTCCGGAGGCTGCAAGAGCTTCTTTCGCGGCATAAG
>JAZOSZ010000192.1:0-4274 GCA_045657365.1 Eubacteriales bacterium | reverse complement strand
GAACCGCAGGGAACGGCAGGAATGCCCGTCCTTGACGCCATTCGGAAAAGCGGAGTTCGGAATGTTTGCGTCGTGGTGACCCGATACTTCGGGGGAACGCTTCTCGGCGCCGGCGGACTCGTCCGCGCCTATTCGCACGCCGCGTCGCTCGCGATCGAGGCGGCAGGCGTCATTACCTACGAACCCTATGCCGAGCTCGAATTGCGTTGCGGATATTCCGAGTATCAGAAATACAGCGTCTTTCTCGCGGCAGAAGCGGCAATCATCGACGGCGTGGAATACGAGGCAGACGTCTGCGTACGGTTTGCCATCAAAGAAAGCAAACAGGAATCTCTTACCCAAAAAATTGTCGAAATGAGCTACGGAAAAGATCGCCCGATGAAAACAGGAGTCCGCCTTGACTATCGTTAAGCCTTTTTTCAAGCTCCTGTCTTTGCTTCTTTTGCTTTTCCTTTTCCCGTCTTCTCTTCTTTCCTGTCAAAAAGAAACGATCGATCTCCCCTTTGAACTGCTCACCGAGCCTTCCGACGCACAAAGTGAGCAAGAAGAACTCTCCGCTTACCGTTTGATCTTACCGATTTCCTCTTCCGCAGAGCTTTTTTCTGCCACGCAATCCCTTGCCAAACAGCTCGAAACGGCAACCGATGTTCCTGCTGTGGTGATGTACGATACCGAATGGCAAGCCACGGAAGACGAAAAAACCGTCACTGTTTTTGTGGGAAACCTTTCGCTTCCCAACGTGCGTCATACCCTCTCTGATTTCAGAAGTGACGATTATCTTTGTCACATCGACGGAAACACCGTGCTTCTCGGTGCCAAGAGTGAAGCGGCGACGCTGGCGGCGTTGGAACGCTTCGCATCCGAGCTTCTTCCTTATGCAACGGCGTACGGTTTTTCCTCTGACGCGGAACTTCTTTTTCGTGCCGACTATGGTATCTCTTCCGTCAAAATCAACGGATTTGATCTTTGGAACTATTCGATTGTCTACGGTCCCGACTCGAGCGGAACCGAAGCTTTGGCAAAACACCTTCAACACAGATTGGAGCGTGACACTCGCTATACGTTGGACGTATGCTCCGCCATCGACTTTCAGGAAAATCGCAAACAAATTTTCCTGACACAAACCGAGGAAACACCGAAAGAAAGCATCAGGATCTTCGCTGATGAATACGGAATTACGCTTTCGGCACACGACCTTTTCGGTCTTTCGGCAGGGATACAGCGCCTCCTCGAGCAAATTCTCACGCCTGATGCCAACGGACATGTTTCGATCACGTTTCCGTCGCAAGAAATCCACACCTATTCCCACGCATCGCGTACCGTCGCATCCCTCAAGCTCGGAGAAGAATCCTTGACGCGTGCCGAGCTGACGGCATTGAGCGATCGTCTGAAAACAAAGTCTCCGTCGATTTTGTCGCTAAACACCGAGGATCAAGAAGCACTGACTTCTTTGGCAACGCTGCTTTCCGATCGCTATTCTGCGGTGGAAAACACGTCTCTCTTCCAAACAGGAACGGCGGCAAACTTTCTTTGGGATCTTTCGGAAGAAATGAGCGTCCCCGCGATGCTCTATCAGATCGGAGAAGGGAACGAAGCCTTTCTTCTTCTCGTACTTGAAGGATTTTCAGAGGGTGAGCTTCCCGACGTTTTGCGCGAAAGAAGCTTACCGCTTCTCGTTTTGGTACATACCGAGCTTTCCGACGCAATCGATGCGGCGCCGAGCTTTGCCAATACAGCATTTGATCTTCTTTTGTTTCAAACAACTTGGCAAGGACTGCGTCAAAATGCCTTTGCCGTTTACGCAGAGCCCGATTGCTTCACTCTCTCCGAAGAATCCTTCTCCAAAGATTGTTCTTTCTTTACGGTCAAACGCCGCCTGGCGTTTTATCCGAATCCAACCTGATTTTTTATTCTTATAAGGAGTTTTTATGAAACTGCTCATCATCCGTCACGGCGATCCCGATTACGCCAACGACACCCTCACCGAGGTCGGCAGAAAAGAAGCCGATCTGCTGGCAAAATTTCTCGCAACCAAACAAATTGATCGCATTTACGTTTCCCCGTTAGGCAGAGCAAAAGCGACTGCCGAATATACCTGTAACATCAAAGGAATGGACGCGACGGTCTGCGATTGGCTGCTCGAATTTCCCGCGCGTGTGGAAAAACCGCACCGTGACGACGGGATCGCGTGGGATTGGCGTCCTGCCGATTGGACGACCGTGGAAGAATTCTTCTCGCGCAAGGATTGGTGTACCGTCCCCGCAATGGCAAAGGCAAACGTTCCCGAACTGTACGCAAAGGTCATCGAAGGCTTGGACGCTCTCCTTGCCGAGCACGGCTACGTCAGAGAGGGGAATGCCTACCGCGTAACGAAGGCAAACACCAATACGATCGCGTTTTTCTGCCATTTCGGTCTGGAAAGCGTTCTTCTGAGCCACCTGCTCAATATCTCCCCGATGCTTCTCTGGCACGGAACCTGCGCTGCGCCCACCTCGGTCACGACTCTCAATTCCGAAGAGAGACAGAAGGGACTTGCCTATTTCCGTATGTCGGAATTCGGAAGCACCGCACACCTGACGCTCGGCGGCGAAGAGCCCTCTTTTTCGGCAAGATTTTGCGAAACCTACGACCAAATGGATCAACGCCACGACTAAATCATATCATTCTCTGAAAAGGACGAGGAAAATCCCCTCGTCCTTCTACTTTTTTTTGAATATTTCTTGACATAATTGCTTTTTCGTTTTATAATAATATATGGTAAACAACCAATAAGGAGGTAATAAAAATGACGGTAACGAAACAGTCTATTATCGGTGACGTTCTTGATGCGGCACCCGATACGGCGCAGTTCTTTTTTGAAATCGGAATGCACTGCCTCGGCTGTCCCTCTGCCAGAGGAGAGTCGATCGAGGATGCTTGTATGGTACACGGCACCGACGCAGATGCGCTGGTAAAAAAGATCAACGAGTATCTGGCAAATCGCTAATCGCGCGTACCAATCACAACGGGGACTTCTCTTGGCTTCCAAAGAAGCGGGAAAAGTCCCCTTTGAAAACAAAGAAGAGAAAAGGACTCCTTATGAATCTGCCAAAACTGAGTAAACGACTGCGGTGCGCCGCCGACTTTGTCCGCGCGGGTGCTTATATTGCCGACGTGGGAACCGATCACGCCTATCTTCCGATCGTTCTGCTTGCCGAAGAAAAAATCTGCGGCGGCGTGGTATCGGACATCAACGAAGGCCCGATCGCGCGCGCCAAAGAAAACATTCGGGCGTGTGGCATGGAAGGACGGCTGAAGGCTTTCCGTTGCGACGGACTTTCCGCGCTCTCGGACGAGCACCCCGAGGATATTTTCATTCTGGGAATGGGCGGCGAGCTGATCGCACGGATCCTCGGTGATGCGCCTTGGGTCAAAACGCCGTCGGTACGACTGATTCTGCAACCGATGACGCACCCCGAGCTCCTTCGGAAATTTCTGCTCGACGAAGGCTATGCCATTGTCGACGAAGCACTCGTCAAGGACGATAAAATCTATCAGATCCTCTGTGCGGAATTTACGGGGATTCCCGTTCGCAAACCGTACACCGAACTCGAACTTCTTCTCGGAAGAGAAAATCTCCGTCGCGGCGGCGCGCTGACCGACGAGCTTCTCTCGCATTGGAAAAGCGTCCTCTCGATCCGCCTTGCGGGAAAACGCGGGGCAGGCGGCAACGCGTCCGAGGAAGAAACACTTCTCAAACAGATCGGAGAATACAAAAATGACCATTCGTCAGCTTTATGAGATTCTGAATACAACCGTCCCCACCGCGCTTTCCTGCGAGTGGGACAACGACGGACTGATGTGCTGTCCCGACGGTGAGCGCGAGGTTTACCGCGTGCTGGTGACGCTCGACGTCACCGCCGACGCCGTCAGAGCCGCAATCGAACGGAACTGTGATCTGATCCTTTCGCACCATCCCCTCATTTTCAAGGGACTTCGCGCGATCGACGGAGAGGATCCCGTCTCGGCAAAAGTGCTTACCCTCATTGCACACAACATTGCCGTAGCGTCCTTTCATACCAGACTCGATACCGTCAAGGGCGGTGTGAACGACGTGTTGGCAACGGCACTCGGTCTTCGCGACGTTATCCCCTTTGGCGAAGAAGGCATCGGACGCATCGGAACGCTGCCCGAGGAAACTACGGCAGAAAGGTTCGCTCAGAAAGTCAAAGAGACCCTGCACGCCCCGAGTGAAGTCGGATCGTAGCCATGTCGTTCTGTGAGCCAAGGAGTTG
>JAZOSZ010000191.1:0-3645 GCA_045657365.1 Eubacteriales bacterium | reverse complement strand
GAACCTTGCCGCGCAAGGTAATTTCGCCCGTCATTGCAACGTCCGAGCGTACCTTTTTCCCTGAGAATACCGACAAAATCGCCGTTGCCATCGTGATACCTGCACTCGGGCCGTCCTTCGGCGTTGCCCCTTCGGGAACGTGTACGTGCACGTTTTGTGTTTCAAATAAGCTTTTGTCGATTCCGTACGCGTCCGCATTTGAACGAACGTACGTCAATGCCGCCCGAGCCGATTCCTTCATCACGTCGCCGAGCGAACCCGTCAGCTCGATCTTGCCCGTACCCGGAAGCACCGCAACTTCCACACGGAGTACGTCGCCGCCCGCTTCGGTGTAAGCAAGTCCGTTGACCGTACCCACCTCGTCCGCCTCGGCAATCGAGTCGGGGCGAAGCTTGCGAACGCCGAGATAGCTCGGCAGATCGTCCTTCGTGATTTTGATTCGCTTGGTCGAAGGCTCTTCGACAAATCGTTTTGCCGCCTTTCTCGCCAAAGCTCCCAGCGCGCGTTCGAGATTTCTTACGCCCGCCTCGCGGGTGTAGGAATCAATGAGATCGGAGAGTGCGTCGTCGGTCAGTACCAGACGGCGACGGTCAAGTCCGTGACGCTTCCACTGCTTCGGAATGAGATGATGCTTGGCAATCGAGAGCTTTTCGTGCTTGGTGTAGGACGAAAGCTCGATGATCTCCATACGGTCGAGCAGAGGACGCGGAACGGTGTCCAGCGTGTTTGCCGTCGTGAGAAAGAGGCAGTCCGAAAGGTCGAAGGGAAGCTCGACGAAATGATCGCGGAAGGTCTTGTTCTGCTCGGCGTCAAGTACCTCAAGAAGTGCCGAGGCGGGATCTCCGTGAGAATCGCGCGTCAGCTTGTCGATCTCGTCGAGAAGAATCAGAGGATTGCGGACGCCTGCCTGCGTCAGCGCCGTAATGATGCGTCCGGGCATTGCGCCGATGTAGGTCTTTCGGTGACCGCGAATGTCGGCTTCGTCACGCACACCGCCCAGAGAAACACGCACGTATTTGCGGTTCATCGCGCGGGCGATCGACGCGCCGATCGAGGTTTTACCGACACCGGGAGGGCCGACAAGACAGAGAATCTGATTGCCGAGCGAGGGGTTTAATTGCTTGACGGCAAGGTATTCGAGGATTCGCTCCTTGACCTTTTCCAGTCCGTCGTGATCCGCCTCAAGAATTTTCTTTGCGGCGCGCACGTCGACGCGATCCTTCGTCGCCTCGCTCCACGGAATTTCCAGACAGGTGTCAAGATAGGCGCGGGTCACGGTCGCTTCGGAGGAGCCGAAGGGCGTCTTCGCCAGACGGTCGTTTTCCTTGAGAAGCTTCTCGCGCACCTCGTCGGGGAGCTTCATTGCCGTGATTTTTTCGTAATATTCGTCGACGTCCGAGGTGTCGCCCAGCTCTTCCTGAATGACGCGCACCTGCTCGCGCAGATAAAATTCCTTTTGGTTTTGGTTGAGTCCCGCACGGACGCGCTTGTGAATGTCGAGCTCACATTCGAGAAGCTCGGCTTCGACACCGAGAAGCGCGATGAGCTTTTCGATGCGGCGGACGGGATCAAAGCATTCGAGAATCTGTTGCTTGTCCTGATATTTGACAAGCACGTTCGACGCCAGAAAATCGGCGAGGAGCGCGGGGTTTTTGAGCGACTTTGCCGTCAGAAGAAGATCGTCCGAGAACGAGGGGAGAAGCTCCACGAGACGCTCGGTTTCGGTCAGCATGGCGCGGCAGTACGCCTCGGATCGGATTTCGTCCTCGTCGGTCATCGTCAGCGTTTTACAGATGACGTCGGCGGAAATGTAGTCGGCAAAGATGCGGAATTCGGAGACGGTAGCGCGGGAGTATCCCTCGGTAATAATGCGCATCGTTCCTTCGGCGGTCTTTAAGGACTGCTTGATCTTCGATACCGTGCCGACGCGATAGAGCTCGGCGGGCGCGATTTTCTCGCAATCGAGGTCAATGACGCTCGAGATGAGAACGAAGGAATCGGTTTCGAACGCTGCCTCGGCGGCACGGATGCAGACCTCGTCGGAAAGCTCGAAGCTGAGCGAGACGGCGGGGAAGGCAACCGAACCCTTCAGGGCAATGACGGGCAGGGTCAGAGATTCCAGTTTTTCTATGTATTTGGGCATAAAATCAATCCTTTCGTTGGGGGTGGCGAAAAAACACCAATATAATAATGTATTATATCATAAAAGAAGAAAAAATGCTACCCCTTTTCGCAATTATTTTAAATTTGTTCAATATTTATATAAATATTGGCTTTTTTATGTATCGTTATCGTTATCGTTTTCTTTTGCTTACTTTTCTTTCCCGAAAGAAAAGTAAGGGCTCCCCGATTGGAGAGCCCAAAGGAACCGCGAAACGCGGTTAAAAAAAGCACAACTGTGGAAAGCCTGCGCATTGACCTCATAAGATTGAGGCTTCGCAGAAACGATGCGACGTTGTGCGTGATGCTGTGGAGTTGGTGCCGCCGACAGCATAGATATTATACACGATTTTGCGCGAAATGTAAATAGTTCAATTTCAACGATTTTTTGACGAAAATTTCGTGCAAAACGATACAGAACGGAGAAAATTTGCCAAAAAAACCAAAGAAGAACGAGGAAGCGACAAGAGTTTTTTTGAATGTCGTAGGTTTTGTCGTAGTAAATCCGACGCGAAAAAATTTTTGAGAAATTTCCGAAAAAGACTTGACATCGGGGAAAAAGTGTGGTAGAATATCGGAGTAAATGAAGCAGAACGATCTCCGTTCTCACCCTGCCGCACCGCGAGCTCGGTTGATAGTAATCCCTCTTTGAACCATGCAAAGGGGAAGTTTGCGTCGTGCGGAGAAAGTTTTCTTCGCATTATTTTTTTGCTTTATGGCAAATTTGGAGGTGTATTTCACATTAGCGCAAAAGAATTGTTGATCAATGAAGAGATCAAGGCAAAAGAAGTCCGAGTGATCGACGTCGAGGGAGAAGTCGTCGGCGTGATGTCGCCCGAGGCGGCACTCAAGATTGCATACGAGAAGGGCTACGATCTCGTTTTAATGGCTCCGCAGGCACAGCCGCCCGTCTGTCGCATTATGGATTACGGCAAATACCGTTTTGAACGCGACAAGAAGGAAAAGGAAGCCAAGAAAAAGCAGCAGGTCATCGAGCTCAAGGAGATTCAGCTGTCCTGCCGTATCGACACACACGATTTTGAAACCAAGGCAAGACACGCCGTCCGTTTTCTGACGAGCGGAAACAAGGTCAGAGTCGTGATGCGCTTTAAGGGCCGAGAGATGAGCCACATCGCGATCGGTCAGGAGATTATGCAGAAATTTCAGGATACCTGCTCCGAGGTCGGAAGCGTTGACAAGGCGCCCGTGCTTGACGGAAGAATTCTGAGTATGGTAATCTCGCCTCTCAAGCTGAAATAAGCATTCGCCGTTCGGAACCGAACGAGGGAATATACGCGGAAGGGAATTCCGCAACCGATTTTTGAACAAAGAAAAAAGGAGATTATAAAAATGGGAAAAATCAAGACGCACAAGGCATCTGCCAAGAGATTTTCTGTTACCGCTTCGGGTAAGGTAAAGATGGGTCACTGCCACCACAGACACAACACGGGACTGAAGACCGCAAAGAGAAAGAGACATCTGCGC
>JAZOSZ010000190.1:0-5020 GCA_045657365.1 Eubacteriales bacterium | reverse complement strand
ATATTATTTCACGTTTTGCGATAGCAAAACATTTCACTTATATTTACCGCCCGACAATACGCTTTTATAAGTGTAACACACGATACCTTGCGGGGCAAGGCGTGTGAAAAAGGACAGAGAATTTTTATGTTCTCTGTCCTTTTCCGTAGGGGCGAACTGCGTTCGCCCGCGGGCGTTCACAGAACGCCCCTACAAGTTTAAATTCTTATCGGTAGGTAAAACCTGCTTTATGGAAGCCACCCCTTCGGCAACGGTCTTTTTGTATGGGAAGCGCTATCCTTTTCTTTTGAGAAAAAGAAAAGGATACGGAATTGTTTGATTTGAAAATATCAAAAAGCGTAGCTGTGATATCACAGCTACGCTGAATGGTGTTATTCGTCTTTGGATTGATCCGAATCGTCGGTGGGGATGTTGTCGGTTCCTTCGTCGACGGTGTCTTCTGCGACCTCATCGTCGATTGCTTCGGGAGCATCTTCGATCGGCTCGTCGGGACGGATATCGAAGTCCTTCATCGGGGGAACGTTGGCTTCCTGCGCCTGACGAAGTCGCTCTTCTGCTTCCTCGCGCTTCCGACGCGCCTCGATTGCTTCACGTCTGCGGCGTTCCTCGTTTTCCTCACGGCTGCGGCGTGCTTTGGCTTCGGTCATCTCTTCGAGTTCCTCAAAGCTGGGTTCACCGTCCATTGCCGCGGTAAACTGTTCGCCGTCCATAATTTCATTCTTGAGCAAGAATTCTGCGATGAAATGGAGCTTCTCTATTTTCTCGGTCAGAATCTGTTTGGCTCTCGTGTAAGCTTCTTCGATGATTGCGTGAATCTCGGCGTCGATCTTCGCCGCCGTTTCGTCGGAGTAATCCTGCGAGCTGGAAAAATCTCTTCCGAGGAAGACCTCTCCGTGGTCCGAACCGAACGAACGCGGTCCGAGCAGCTCGCTCATACCGAGCTGAGTGACCATTTTCTTGGCAATATCGGTGGCACGCTGAATATCGTTGGAAGCACCGCCCGAAATATCTCCGAAGATCAGTTCTTCCGCGGCTCTTCCGCCGAGGAGCATTGCGATCTTTTCTTTCAGCTCATTTTTATAGACACTGTATTTATCTTCGGCGGGCGGATTCAGCGTATAGCCGAGCGCGTTGCCGCTGGGGATAATCGAGATCTGCTGTACGGGGTCCATCGTAGGCAGGACGTGCGCGATGATTGCGTGACCTGCTTCGTGGTATGCCGTATTCTTCTTTTCGCGCTCTTTCATTGCGCGGGATTTCTTTTTCGGACCTGCAATGACCTTAATATAGGCGTCCTTGATATCGTCCATACCGATCAGCGCCTTGCCGCGGCGTGCCGCGAGGAGTGACGCTTCGTTGAGCAGGTTGGCAAGGTCGGCACCGGTGAAGCCTGCCGTCATCTTGGCGATTTCTGCGAAGCTGACCGATTCTTCGAGGGGTTTGTTCTTTGCGTGAACCTTCAGAATTTCCTCACGTCCCTTGATATCGGGATAGTTGACGGTGATCTGACGGTCAAAGCGTCCCGGACGGAGCAGGGCGGGGTCGAGAATGTCGGGGCGGTTGGTTGCGGCAATGACAATAATGCCTTCGTGCGATCCAAAGCCGTCCATTTCGACGAGCAGTTGGTTGAGGGTTTGCTCACGCTCGTCGTGTCCTCCGCCGAGACCTGCGCCTCTGTGGCGTCCTACGGCGTCAATCTCGTCGATAAAGATGATCGACGCGGGAGCTTCTCTTGCGTTTCCAAAGAGGTCCCGGACACGCGACGCGCCGACACCGACGTACATTTCTACGAAATCAGAACCCGAGATTGAGAAGAAGGGAACGCCTGCTTCGCCTGCGACAGCCTTTGCGAGCAAGGTTTTACCCGTACCGGGAGGGCCCACGAGCAGAACGCCGTGGGGAATTTTTGCGCCGAGGCGTGAGAACTTGGCGGGGTCTTTGAGGAATTCGACGACCTCTTCGAGCTCTTCTTTTTCCTCGTCGGCACCTGCGACGTCACGGAAGAGAACCTTTGTTTTGCTCATATCTGCCGTTTTGACTCTCGCCTTACCGAAGTTCATCATCTTTCCTGCGCCGCCCTTGCCGTTTGCCTGGCGCGTGATGACGACAAAGAGGATGATGAAGATGACGATGACGATAATATAGGGCAGGAACGCAACCCAGAGGGGCGTTTGCTTTTCGGGTTGAATATCACAGTCGGCAAGAATCAGATTTTCGTTGCCCTTATAATACTCTCCGAATTCCTCGGTAAAGTCGATATAGGCAGGCAGTTGGAATCCGACGATTCTCGTTTGAGCGACGATCTCTCCGTTTTCATTGCGCGGAATTTCTCCGTTTTCATCGGTATGATAAACGGTCATCGACAGATAGTAGGTATCGTCCAGCACGAAGCTTTTGACCGTATCTTCCTGGAAGTATTCGACGATATCGCCGTAGGTGATCTTTTCTTCTTCTTCTTTTCCAAAGAGCAGGGAGAGCGCCGCAAAGATTGCGATGATCAGAACTGCGTAAAAGAGAAGGACTTTAAAGTTGCTTTTTTTCATTCGTTTTCTCCATTTCAGAATTGGCGTTCTCAGCCACCGTAAACCGAAGGCTTGAGAATTCCTACGTAGGGAAGATTTCTGTATTTTTCGTTATAGTCCAGACCAAAGCCGACCACGAAATGGTCTTCGATGATCTGACCGCAATAGTCGGGGGTGAAATTGACGGTGCGGCGGTCGGGCTTGTCGAGCAGCGTACAGGCTTTGACGCTGTGGGCGCCGCGCTCATTCAGGTAGCGAACGAGGTAGGAGAGGGTTCTTCCGCTGTCGACAATGTCCTCGACGACGATGAAATCGGTATCCGAGAGATCATCGCGGTGCAGGTCGAGGTGCAGATTGATGACGCCCGACGAAGCGGTGCTGGCACCGTACGAGGAAACCTTCATAAATTCCAGCTCGATCGGAAGCGAGATGCGCTTCATCAGCTCTGCGGTAAAGGGAAGCGAGCCCTTCAGAATGCAGATGAGAACTAATGTTTTGCCCGAATTCCGATAATCGGCTTCGATTTGTTTTGCGATTCGGTCGCACAGTGCGCCGATTTGCGTTTCGGTTAATAAAATTGTTTCAATATCGTTGGTCATAACCGTTAGCCTTTCCTTTTCTTTGGTCAATCATTCAAAAAAATCAACGGTGACGGTGATTGCGTGTTCTTCGTCCATTGGCAGCGCACCGTCGCGCACGCCCACGGTCGGTACGGCAAGGATTCCGTCTTCGTCACAGAAAATCGGAAGTGTTGCACGTAGCTTTGGGGGGACTTTTTTTTCACAAAACAGCTTTTTGAGGCTTTTGTGATGTCCAGCCATCAAAATTCGGTCGCCCTCGCGTCGGTTGCGGACGGTGGGCGTCCCTTTTATTGTAGCAGAATTCAGTGCGAATTGTATAGACGTTTTGTAAATATTTTTGACCGATTGTGACGGCTCTATGACGATTTCGCACTTTGTTTGTGAAATTCTTGTTTTTGGGACACTCAGCGCGATTTCG
Organism: Eubacteriales bacterium; assembly: GCA_045657365.1. Lineage (GTDB taxonomy): Bacteria > Bacillota > Clostridia > Oscillospirales > CAG-272 > HGM12713. The sequence continues at coordinate 1,499 of JAZOSZ010000190.1, read as the reverse complement.
TATGGTTCGCAGAGTGCGTCGGATTTTGCTTTTTGGAGCGTGAGGCGACCGTTTTCCACGCGCGCCTCAAAGCCGAGCGGAAGGCTGGTGGAAGAATGTGGTACGGCGCGTTCTGCCAGACGGCAGATCGCGGTAAGATGCGTCGTTTCCAGCGCGGGCTTTCCCGAGAGCTCACGGTAAAGCATTCTCAGTGCGCGGTGGGCGATGGGAGAAGGTGACCCTGTGATTTTCTCGCAGGGAATCGCGTTTTCCTCTCGTGCTTCGGTGAGAAAATTGGCTGCCGCTTTGTCCAGATATTCGGCGTCGGCGCTCAGATGCTCGGCGAGCCGTGCCGCATTTTCGACGGCGGCGGGGTGGATCGCTCGGAGCGCGGGGACGACCTCGGAACGGATGCGGTTGCGCGTATAGTCGGTATCGACGTTGGTACTGTCGTTGACAAATTCGATGCGGTGTTCTTGGCAGTAAGCCAGAATTTCCTCTTTGGTCATTCCAAGCATCGGACGGACGACCCGACCGTATTTTGTATTTCGCCAAAGCGGAATTCCGCAAAGTCCCGACAGTCCGCTTCCACGACTCAGATGAAAGAGTATGGTTTCAAGATTATCGTTGGCATTATGTGCCGTCACGAGCAGAGAAATATGATTTTCTGCCATCAGTGCGTCGAAATAGTCGTAGCGCACGCGTCTTGCCGCCGTTTCGATGCTCTCTCCCGTCTTCTTGGCTTCGCTCGGAAGATCGGCGCGGAGCACGAAGATCGGGACGCCAAGCGCTTCTGCCGTTCTTCGACAGAATTCCTCGTCACGGTCGGCTTCCTTCCCGCGGATTCCGTGGTTGACGTGCGCGGCATAGAGCGGCGCGTTCGTTTCTTTTCTCAGGCGGGTAAGCAGGTGCAGGAGTACCGACGAATCGGCACCGCCCGAAAAAGCAACGAGCATCGGTGTATCTTTGGGAAGTCCCACGATCTCGTGGGGTGGGGTGAAATGCTTTGGCAACATAGCCATAGGCACCTCTTACGGCTCCTGACGGTCGTTGTCGATCGAACGGAATTTCGTATAGCGTCCGTTCCAGCCGACCTTGACCGTACCCTGGGCACCGTGACGGTTTTTCGCGATGATGATTTCGGCAACGTTGCCTTCGTCCTGCGCGTTGTCTTTGTCGTAATATTCGTTTCGGTAGAGGAAGATAACGGTATCGGCGTCCTGCTCGATCGATCCCGATTCACGAAGGTCGGAAAGCATCGGCCGCTTATCGGTACGGCTTTCAGGTCCACGGGAGAGCTGAGAGCAGCAGATGACGGGGACGTTCAGCTCTTTTGCCAAGAGCTTCATTCCTCTGGAAATTTCGGCAACCTCTTGTACACGGTTATCGTTTCTACGGTCACTCTGCATCAGCTGCAGGTAGTCGATCACGACGAGACCGAGATTCTGTACGCGGCGAAGCTTTGCCTTCATTTGTCCAACCGTGATACCTGCGGTATCGTCGATGAGGATATTACAGCC
>JAZOSZ010000189.1:0-1674 GCA_045657365.1 Eubacteriales bacterium | reverse complement strand
CCGTCAGTCGATTGGGTAAATTCATTTTCATCACGTTGTCCTCCTTGGATCGTTAATCGTTCAGAATGGCACGGCCCATCAGGTCATAATCCAAAACTTCGCGGATCTTAACCTGCACAAACGAGCCTGCGGCAATTCGTTTTTCAGCACGGAAATATACCTTTCCGTCAATTTCGGGCGCGTCCTCGGCACTTCTTCCAAAATGCATCTCGCTGACGGGGTCGTAGTCCTCGCACAGCACGGTAATCGTCTGTCCGACCTTGGTTTCGTTGCGCGCCTCGTTGATCTCGAGCTGTTCGCGCATCAGAATGTCGGCACGGTCCTGCTTTACCTGCTCATCAATCTGATCGGGCAGATCGTACGCGGGGGTATCTTCCTCGCGCGAGTAGGGGAAAACTCCCGCTCTCTCAAATTTCGTTTCCTTGACGAATTCGCAAAGCTCCTCAAAATCTTCCTCGCTCTCCCCGGGAAAACCGACGATGAAGGTCGTACGAATCACGATATCGGGAATTTCGCGACGAAGCTTTCCGATCACGCCCCGAATCATTGCCGAATCTCCGTGACGGTTCATCGCCAAGAGCATCCGATCACTGATATGCTGCACGGGCAGATCGATGTATTTGAGAATCCGAGGATTGTCGCGCATTTCGGCAATCAGCTCATCGGTCACCTTGTCGGGATAACAGTAGAGCAAGCGAATCCACGGAATCTTCGTTTCTTCGGTAATGCGACGCAGAAGCTCGGCAAGACGGTATTCCCCGTACAGATCCAGTCCGTACCGCGTCGTGTCCTGCGCCACGATCGAAAGCTCGCGCACACCGAGCGCTTCGAGCTGCTTTGCCTCGGCAACGAGGTCTTCGATCGGACGGCTGCGGAATTTTCCGCGAATCGACGGAATCGCACAGTAGGCGCAACGGTTGTCACACCCCTCGGCAACCTTCAGGTACGCCGTATATTCGGGCGTCGTCAGAATTCGATCACCGCCAAGACGCACCTCGTTTTTGTCCTCAAACGAGGAATACTTGCGGTGCGAACCTTTTTTCTTTTTCACCGTCACAGCTTCGATTGCCTCGACGATACGGTGGATGCTTCCCACGCCAAGCACGGCGTCCACCTCGGGAAATTCCTCAAGAATACTCTCGCGGTAACGCTCGGCAAGACAGCCCGTCACCACAATCGCTTTCAGGTGATGATTTTTCTTGAGCCACGCAATATCGAGAATATTTTCAATGGCTTCCTTTTTTGCACTTTCAATGAATGCGCAGGTATTGATGATAATAATATCCGCATCGATATCCTCGGGCACGATCTGATAACCCGCTTTCACCAATTTCGCAAGCATGACTTCGGTATCCATCAGATTTTTGGAGCATCCGAGAGAAACGAAGCCGATTTTTACTTTACTTCTGTTCATTGGTTTTTATCCTTTCGTGATTTTTTCACTGTAAAATTACGCTTTTTTAAACGTGGTTCCCTGTTTGGTATCGAACAATGTAATGCCTTTTTCCAAAAGCTCTGCGCGGATGGCATCTGCCAAAGCATAGTTTTTGGCTTTCTTTGCCGCTGCGCGTTCTTCAATCTTTTCCACGATCCACATATCGGCAGGATCGATGACGGGTGCAGCAGGTTCTTCCTTTTTCGGAGCTTCGCGAACGAGATTGAGAGAAAGAACGG
>JAZOSZ010000188.1:0-5180 GCA_045657365.1 Eubacteriales bacterium | reverse complement strand
GATTCAAGACGACTTCCTGTCCGGATCAGTTGGCAAAAGCATTAACCGAGCTAAAAAACAAGGAATAAAATATTCGGAGAATTGTTTCGGCAGTTCTCCGAATTTCATTTTTCTTCCATTGTAAATAATTTAGAAAAAACTATTGACAAAAAATTTTTTTATGCTATAATGTTTAATGTGTTGTAATAGGGGCATAGTGTACAAGAAAAGGATCTATCTCCCCCACAACCTAAGTAACGCGGACACTTCGTCCCGAATTCGTAAGGAGAAAATCAGAAGTGGACAACGGCAATACCGACGGTAACTGTCGAAGTACATATTTTCATTTGAATATGCTTCTTGATATGCATAACCTGCGTCCCTGAAATGGGCTCAGGCTATGCTTTTTTGCGCTTTTTTGATTTCTGATTTTTGCCACACCTATTCCCTGTACCGACAACGTCCTCGGACAGAAGTTTTTTAAGGAGATTATATGCCTGACGGGAGTCTACTCAAAATTGTTTTAATGATTGTATGCCTTGGTTTTTCTGCGTTTTTCTCATCCAGTGAAACTGCGTTTACCTCATTTAATCATACCAAGATGAAAAATCTTGCGTCCGAGGGAAATAAGCGCGCCGCATTGGTGTTGAAAATGTCTGAAAATTATGATAAATTGCTTTCTACCATTCTGGTCGGAAACAATATCGTAAATATTCTTTTGTCTTCGGTTGCCACCCTTTGGTTTGTAGATTTATTCAAAAGCAATCAAAATCTTGGCACCACCGTTGCCACGATTGTCACGACGATTGTTGTCCTGATCTTCGGTGAAATCTCTCCGAAGAGCCTTGCGAAGGAAAAGCCCGAACGTTTTTCTATGGCAATTGCTCCCTTCCTTCGTTTTATCACGGGAATTCTGACGCCGATCAACTGGTTCTTTATGCTTTGGAAAAAGCTTTTGACTAAGATCTTCAAGCCTGCCGAAGAAGAAGCTGTAACCGAGGGTGAGCTTCTCACGCTCGTAGATGAAGCACACGAAGACGGAAGCATTGATGAGTACGACAAGGAATTGATCGAAAACATTTTTGATTTTGACGATATTTCCGCCGGTGCGATTGCAACGCACCGTACCGAAATGACGATGCTGGCAAAGGAAGGATCCTTGGAAGAATGGGACGCTATCATCCATAACAGCCGCTTCTCGCGATATCCCATTTACGGCGAGGACGTAGACGACATCGTCGGTATTCTCGACGCACGCGAATATTTCCGTCTGGAAGAAAAGACGAAAGAGGCAATTTTTGAACTGGCAGTAAAACCTACTTATTTCGTTCCCGAAAACGTGAAAGCCGATGTTCTCTTCCGTAATATGAAGGAAAAGAAAGAATCGATTGCGATTGTACTTGATGAATACGGCGGAGTTCGCGGAATCATTACCTTTACCGACCTCGTAGAATGTCTGGTTGGCGAATTTGCCGAAACCGACGAAGAAGAGAATCCCGTAGAACCGATCGTTGCTCTGGAAGAAAACCGTTGGCAAATTAACGGATCGGTCACAATCGCAGATGTCGAAGACGCCCTCGATATTGAACTTACCGATGCCGATTCCGACACGTTCAGCGGATTTGTCATGGGACTTTACGGTTCGATTCCCGAAGACGGATCTACCTTTTCGCTTTCTACCGATCGTTTGGATATTCAGATTCTGGACGTACAAGAGCATAAGGTCGAATGTGCGATCGTTACTCTCAAAGAAACGGAAAGCGAAGAAAACGAGGAAGATCCCGAGAAATCTTCCAAGAACGAACCCGCGCAGTTGTAACCAAAAAGCCGATATGCAAAGTTTGCATATCGGCTTTTCTTATATCAAGGTCAAGGATAAAAAGAAGGTTCTCCGAAGCTCGGTATAAAGATAAAATGCTTCGCTCAGCGGAATCGGTGCTTCCTTTTTTCCACACCGAAGCGTTACGGCAGGCAAATTGCGCTCTCCAATACAAAAGTCCAAAAGAGTTCCGCAAGCTTCTTCCTCTTCCATACGGTATCCCGAAAACTCCCGAAGGGAATTTGCGATCGTTTGAGAGCGCGGTGCCGTCCGTCCTCCCGACGAATAGCAAATCGTCTCCCCACTCGTTTGAAGATCAACAACCAGACGGATATCCCGATGATATCGGATATAATTGCAAAGAGCTCCTACCTCAGGCTCACTCTCGGAAGATTCCCCCGCAAAGCCTTCGGGCGCACCGCCCAGAATTCCTGCGTTCGCTTCGCGGATTTTCTGCGTATCAAAGCCAATCGAGTAATTATGAGAGAGATCAACCCCTCTCGCATTCGCTTGCCAAGAGGAAAAATCCGAACTTCCGCCGTTCATCGCAGATAGCCGTTCGCAAAGCACGTTGCCGGAAGAAACACCGTTCAGGTGATAATCGACTCCGTCGGGATTCAACATGGGAACGACTATCAACCGCTTTTTTGAAAACAAATATCCCGCGTTATAATGAAAGAGTTTTCCTCCCGATGCATACCATTCACACGCTTCGTTAAGCCAACGCAAAAGAAGCACCGACGTTATCCATTCTTTTGCTCGATGTACGCCCACGTATAAGGCCGCGCTATCGCCTTCACCTAAGGTCAAGACGGGAATCCCCCGCCCCATAATCGATTCTCCCAGATAGGAAAAAGATAAGAACGGATAGCGCTCTACCATTAAATTTAAATATTCCATCATTCTTCCGTAGTCCATCGTCGCTTGGTATTCCAAGAGTTTTTTCTGTCCATTGATTCCTCTGCCTTCATCCGCTTTCATACACGCCTCCCAAAGAGTTTCTAAAAAACTTTATGAAGAAAATCAGAAAAAAATCACGAAAGCAAAAAATATTTACAAATCAATCACCATTTTTTTGAAAGCTATGATATAATATAAAAGAATATACTTAATTTTGGTTGGGAGATTTCCTATGAAAACAAAACGGCTTTTTCTGACAATGCTTATCGGCTGTGGCGGTTTGTTTGCCGTACTCTCATTCGGCTTGACACTTGCTTATCTTGCTTGTAACAATAATATTGTTCTGTTCCAATCGGCACTTCCCGAAATTCTTGACGTATTTCGTGAGCTGATCGAGTTTCTTGCGTGGGCACTTGCGTTGGTACTGATTTCTTACGCAAGTCTTTTCTGCGGCTCGAACAAAACCGCAGTTCGGCTTTTGTTTCTCTTGAGTGGACTTCTTCTCGTGCGCCGTATCTTCGATCTTTGTGCGATCCTCTTGATCAATCATAGAATTTCGATGCACGAGGATCTCTTCTATAATCTTTTTTACTGGATCTTTGATCTTGTTTTGGTGTTGATTTCTTGGCTTTTGATTTCGTCCACTATCAAAGCATATCTTCGCAGACGGACAGTAACGGGAAAAGCTCGCGCACTCTTTGGCGCTGATACGAAGTTTATAATTTCCACCGAAGAGGTATATCCATTTGGAAAATGTTTCAGCAAAACGAACCCTCTTCAGGCTTGTTTTCTAAAAAATGCCATCCTCTTTTCAGCATCTAAAATTCTCTCGCGCTTAATTTTTGACCTCGACTACGGAGCTCCCGAAGGATTGGGAGAATTGCTTTTGATGTTCTTCTATTATCTTTCCGATCTGATCTTCGGCTTGATTTTCTATCTTTTCTGTATTTTGATTTTCCGTATCGTTATTTTTAAAACAAAAAAAAAGACCGATGACGTCAATTGACGTCATCGATCAGTATGGCACGGCAAGGGGCGCCGTCACATCCGCCAAGCTTCAAAGGCGCGGAAAACAAAAAATATTCTCCGTCGGGTACTTCCTTTAGGCAAATTCCCTCCAACAAAACGATTTCGTGCGCCAACAGCAATCGGTGAACCTCGACGTCCCCAACACTTTGACCTTCGATTCCCAAAAGCCTGATCTTTCTCTCGCATAACGTCTGCGCGACAGAAAGATCAATTCCGTTCTTTCCCCGCAAAAGCAGGCGAAGGTTCTCTTGGGAAAACAATAGTTCGTCCGCCGTTGAAACGACTCGACACCGACCGACCAAGGCGTCGAGAGAAAGCTCGTCAATGCCCTTTCCGTCCTTCAGAAAATGGCGCGGCGCATCAACGTGCGTTCCGTTATGAACGCACAGCTTGATGTCAGTCAGATTGTATAATTCCCCTTCTGCCATACGGCGGACGGCAATTTCTTCCGGTTTCGTGTCGCCGGGATAGGTTTCCGCAGAAAACAGCTCCTGTGTAATATCGTAAATCATAAGTACCTCTTAGGTCAATAGCTTTTGTAACAGCTCAATCTTATCGATAGAATATTCATACGCTCCCTTAAAATCCTGTCGCTCTCGGCAGCAGACCTCAAGATCGCAAAAAACAAAATACAGCATCGGTTCGGGAACACCGATCTCGCTCAAGAGAATTTCGTGAAGCAACTCGTAGGCGTCATCGTATTGTGCCTCCCGCATCTTGTGAAGTGCTTCCAGATGTAACACGTACGGCGTTCTTTTCTCTTCCAATCGCATCCAATCTGCCGAAGCGTCACCGCCTTGTTCAAAAGCAAGCGCATATCGGCAAAAGGCATCCACCAGCGCGGGATAGACGTTGATCTCTTCTTCGTCGATCACGTTTGACAAAAGTGTTGCTGAAATCTGTCTCATATAGCGAAAATAAAGTCCCACCTCTGCCACTAAGTGGTCGGTTCGATATAACGTCTTCTCGCAGGATTCGATCGTCTGATCAAAGAATTCACACGCAACGCGAAGATTTCCCCGTTGGAACTCCTCTTTCGCAATCGCAAGATTACATTCCGAAAGAATCAACTGAATTTCATCGTCTTCCACACTGTCTGATTTCAGGCAAATATCGCGGCAGATACGGTAATCCTCGGATAAGAATGCTTTTTTGATACCAACGATTTCACTGTGTTTGAAATAAATCTGCTCATCGCCCTCTTCCGCTAATAAAAAGCCGGGAGACACGTTCAAGCGTCCCGCAATATAACAAACGGTTTCAAGGGACGGATTGGCAGAACCGTTTTCAATACGGCTGAGCATATTTCGGGTGATCTCATTCCCGACCAGCTCGGATTGCGTCATCAGCTTTGCCGTACGAAGCTTTTTGATTTTTTCACCAATATTCATAAAACAAACTCCTGTTGTTCCATTTTACGTTCGATTTATTTTACCATAGTTCCATGAAAAAA
>JAZOSZ010000187.1:0-5416 GCA_045657365.1 Eubacteriales bacterium | reverse complement strand
GACAGTGAGTATCCTTGGATTGATCGGAGGTCTCGCGATCATCGCCTTTTTTATGCCTGAGGGGCCATGGATGCTCGTTGCAATAATTTCACTGTGCGTGGTGTTCCTTATACCGTGTTTCTATGCGTTAAAGCTTGAAGTAAGCGTGGGGGCTTATAAGTGCAAAAATTGCGGCTACGAGATCGTACCTACCTATAAGCAGGCACTTAATGCGATGCATAGGGGAACGACACGGTATTTGAAGTGTCCTAATTGCAACAAACGCACTTGGTGCAAAAAAGTAATAAAGAAATAAATTTTCAAATTGTGATAGCTTCAAATTCCAATTTGTCGAGCTGAATAGGCGTTAAGCGTTGGTGTGATCTTGGTGCAAATTTGGTGCAACACTTTATCGGGCGATACTCACGATATTCACGATATCGCACGAAATCAAACGATAAAGCTACGAAATCACACAATATTCACGATATCAAACGGTATTGCTAAAACTCCAAGAGATAATCTGTGCGGCATATCGTGCGGTGCGAACAACACTTGCCGCACGCCGAGAATTGCAAGCAATTCTTGCAAAGCGTATTCGTCAATTTCGACCTTTGGTCGAAATTTCCAAAAGCACTCTGCTTCGGCAGAGTGCTTTTTGTGATCTCTTCGCTGAATGGGAGAGACGGCTTCTGCTTCACGCTTGCGGAGCAAACTCATAACGCTTTCAACTGAACTCCCCTCGCCCATACTTGACATTTTTTCGATTTTATAGTATAATAAAAATGGCCGAATAAATTATTTTGAGCAAAGGGGGATTTTTTTATGAAAAGATTATTGTCGGTACTTACCGTGATTTTTGTCCTTTCGTTCAGCTTGATGAGTTGCCAAGACCCCTCATCTTTGCCCGAAGATACAGAGCAGATTTCTCCCGAAGATACGCCCGAAGATGCTCCCGATGAAAATAACGGTGTCAATCAAAACAACCAATCGGATCAAGAAAATCAAAATAACCAATCCAACCAAAACAATCAGTCGAATCAAGAAAATCAAAGCAATCCGAACGATCAGTCCAATCAGGACGTCGAAAATTCAACTCTGCCCAAATTGGTAGAGCTTGAACAATATTCGTCTATGACGAGATACGGTGCTACGTCGCTTGAGGTCGAATATGAGTATGTAACCGATACCGAAAATACCGTCTACGAGTTTGTCATCGGAGATCCCGAAACGATTCAAGCGATAGTGGCGGAACTGTTTGAAATGCAATTGGAACACTACCCCGCGAATGCGGATATTGATTTTTATTACCGCGTTATCACGGTAAAGCAGGGTGCTAACGAGTATCGGATCAGTTTGGGGACGACATCCGGTTATATATGTCTTTCGGGAAAAGTAAACGATCTGATCGAAGTTTATATCGAAGCGCATTTGGAAGAATGGAAGGCGGAGCAGGAGAAAGCCGCGAAAACCAAGCTGATCGAACTTGAAGAATATTCGTCGATGACGATGGACGGAACGACGTCGATTGAAATCGAGTATTTTCTTGGGGAACTATCCGTGTATCAGGTTACCCTTGGATATCAGCCGAAAATTTTGGAATTTATGACCGAACTCTTCCATATGGGGGTACGGTATTCTCCCGCAGATGACGTGGAGATCGACGGATATCACCGTATCGTTACGGTGAAGCAAGGGGAAAAAGAGTATCGAATCGATTTGGTGAAGGTATCCGACTATTTGTGCCTGTCCGAAGCGGTATGCAATTGGTTGGATGCTTACCTTGCGGATTGGGGAGAACAAGTGTTCCCCCCCGAAGAGATGCCTGTAGAAATGTCGGAAGAGATGCCCGAAGACTTTTCGTTTTCGATTGTCTTCGGCACGGAAGGAATCTGTAGCTACGACAGCCGCACGGGAAAGCTTGTGAAGGATAAATTCGCTACGGATATTAATCTTTATACGACGACGTACGTGATGTCCAAAGAGGAATTGCAGGCAGTATATGCCTTGATTCGTGACGCGCATCTTGAAGTCTATCCCGCGGTGTTGGGCGGTTCCCACTTTGCCGGTTCCGACCCCTATTCGACCTACAGTATTACGGTTCGTGCAGGGGACTTTGTGAAAACGGTAAAGGCGCCGCAGGTGGAGACGGCGTACCTTGAAGAGATTCCGGGCGAGACGCCCGCGGCAAAACGCTACGCGAATATGATACATGAAATTATCAAAATTCTCGTTGCTACCGAAGAATGGAACGCATTCCCCCCTTATGAAGAGTTGTATTACTGATCCTGAAAATAATGAAAAAGCTCTGCTTCGGCAGGGCTTTTTTCGTTGGTTTTTGATTTTAATTATTTACATTTGTCGAATTTTATGGTATAATTTTACCGATGACCTTGAAGACCTTTTTCCGTTTCTGTATCAAACGGTATATTTTTTGCTGGGAGGGTTGTATGAAAGGGAAAAGAGGATTTTACAGCGAAGCGGCGTATCTTGTCGGAATGATCGTGTTGGCGTTCGGAACTGCTCTGATGGAACGGGCAAATTTCGGACTTTCTATGGTGGTTGCCCCCGCCTATCTGATTCATCTGAAGGTATCGCAATGGCTTCCGTTTTATACGTTCGGAACGTCGGGATACGTGTTTCAGGCGCTTCTGTTGGTCGCACTTTGTCTGATCGTGAGAAAATTTCGGAAGATCTATCTTTTGTCCTTTGTGACCGCCTTCCTGTACGGACTTCTCTTGGACGGCGTTATGGCAATCGTTGCGTTCATTCCGCTGGAAGGGCTTGTGTGGCGGCTGGTATTTTATGCGGTCGGACTTGTGATTTCTTCGTTCGGAATTGCGTGCTTGTTTCATACGTATTTTATGCCCGAGGTATATGAGCTGTTCGTGAAGGAGTTCTCGCAAAAATTCAACGTCAGCATCGGAAAAACGAAAACGCTTTACGACTGTTGCAGTTGCCTGCTTGCCGTCGCATTGTCGTTTTTGTTTTTCGGTACGTTGGTGGGCGTGCATTGGGGAACCGTCGTTTGTGCCATCGTCAACGGTTGGTTGATCGGAAGATTCGGACGTGCTCTTGAAACATTCTTTACCTTTCGGGACGCCCTGCCGCTCAGAGAAAAATTTCACGGATAATATGGATTTTCTTCTTGCAATTCCCCTCGACCCGTGATATAATGAAATTGTCGAATTTTGGAAGAACAGGGGGATAGCAGATGAATCAGACACCGAAGAAACCGCAGACACGACCGCTTTTGAAGCCCGTCGTTCTTCCGAAAACATGCGCTCCGCACAAGGGCTTTGTGATTTTGATTGCCACCACGGCACTGCTTCTCGTCATCAGCCTGATGATCCTCAGCGTGGCGCTGATTCTCGGACCTTCCGACCTACCCCAAGGCGATGAAAACAACCGGAAAGAAGACGAAACCAAGGAAAACGGGTGGGGCGACGGTAAGCTTCCCGCGGGAAACAAAAACGATCTTTCCGGCCTCCCCCAAGGCGATGAAAACAACCAGGAAGAAGACGAAACCAAGGAAAACGGGTGGGGCGACGATAAGCTTCCCGCGGGAAACAAAAACGATCTTTCCGCGAACGGTGACGATGATCCCCGACCGAAAATTGCCATTACCTTTGACGACGGACCTCATACCGAGCGTACGCTTCAGATTGTGGACGAGCTGGAGAAATACGGCTACCACGCCACCTTTTTTGTCCTCGGCAACCGTCTGCGCGGCACGGGATACGACGGCAGAGCCGCGCTTCGCTATGCGGCAGAGCACGGCAATGAAATCGGAATTCACGGAGATTCGCACGAAGTCTATTACGATATCTGCACCGAAGAGGAATACCGCTACGAGCTTGCCGTCACGAAGCAGGCAATTCTGAAGGTGCTTCCCGATGCGGAGGTTCGTCTGATGCGTCCAATTGGCGGAAGCATTACGTCCGAGCGCGTCAAGAACTGTCCCTATTCGGTGATCAAGTGGGATATCGACTCGGAGGACTGGAAATATAAAAGCGAAGAAAACGCCGAGGAAAATATTGATAGAATCGTCGAAAACGTGATGTCGCAGGTGCACGAGGGCGGAATCATTCTGATGCACGATATTTACGGAAATACGCTCGAAGCGGCGAAGATCATTTTGCAAAGACTTCACGAGGAAGGCTACAACGTCGTCAGCGTTTCCGAGCTGTTCGGCGGCTCATTGAAAGCAGGAACGCTGTATTCGAAAGCCAACTGATCCAAGCACAGCCGTATTTTTACGGCTGTGCCGTTTTGCTTTGCGGGCTTTTTTGATTTTCTCTTGACAATTCGTCTGTTCGGTGATATAATTAAAATTCGAAAAATAAGAAACGTGAGGCATACATTCTATGTTACAAACCTTTTTAGCAACGCTGACGCCGATGCTGACCCTCTTCCTCTGTATTGCGGTCGGATTTGTGTGCGCCAAAACGAAAATTCTTCCCGACACGGCAAGCAAGACGATGGCGAAGATGGAGACATGGATTTTCTGTCCCGCGCTCAGCTTTATGACGATGGTGCGCTTCTGCACGATCAATACTATTTCCACCCACGCGACGAACATCGTGATGGCGGCAATTTCGGTGTCGGTGGCAATGATCATCGCGATTTCGCTGGCAAAGGTCTTTGTTAAGGAAAATAGCCCCGAGCGCGGTGTATACGCCTACGCGCTTGCCTTTGCCAACAGCGGCTACGTCGGAGATCCCATCGTGCTCGCGCTTTTTGGCGAGGAGGGACTTGCGTATTATAAGCTCTTCTGCCTGCCGCTTTCCATCGTAATCTACACGTGGGGCATCAGTGTGCTGACCCCCAAGACCGAGGAGAAGGGAAGCACCTTAAAGCGCCTCTGCAACGCACCTACCGTGGCAATGCTCGTCGGTGTTGCGGTTGGTCTTTCGGGACTTGGCGGCTATCTGCCGACCTTCGTGACCTCGGCGCTCGATACGCTCAAGGCTTGTATGGGACCCGTGGCGATGCTGCTTGCAGGTGTGACCATTGCAAAATACGATCTTCTTGGAATGATCAAAAAGAAAAAGGTGTACGTCGCCACACTGCTTCGCCTAACCGCCATTCCCGCCGTGCTCATTGCGGTGCTCTTTGGCGCAAAAACACTTGCCAATCTGTGCTTTGGTATGGAGATCGGTAACGACGTTCTGTTCCTTTGCTTCTTTGCCACCGCTGCGCCGCTTGGCTTGAATACGGTGGTATTTCCCGAGGCATACGGCGGAAATCCCGAAACGGGAGCATCGATGGCAATGATCTCGCACACCCTCTGCGTCATCTCGATCCCCTTGATGTATGCCCTGATGGTCGCGCTGTTCGGAACACCGTTCCAATAAAAAGCGGTACTATCCGCAGAACTTTGATTGCCTTGATCAATACGACAAAGGAGGTATCTCGTGAAGCTTTTATCATTTGG
>JAZOSZ010000186.1:0-3904 GCA_045657365.1 Eubacteriales bacterium | reverse complement strand
GACGACCTCAAGGCATTGCTTGCGCTCGTCAAGGGCGGACGCCTGAATTTCGCGGATATGATCTGCGAGACCGTATCTCCCGAGGACGCGCAGGGTGTTTATGACAGACTTGTCAACGATAAGAAATTCCCAATTGGCGTATTGTTCGATTGGAGCCGAGTATAAAGGAGAATGATATGGATTTTAAAAATCAAGTAGCAATTTCCACGGGTGCGGCTTCGGGCATGGGTTTGCTCTTTGCCGAGAATTTTGCCTCTCTTGGCGGGAACGTTGTGCTTTGTGACGTGAATGAAGCGGTATTGAATGAAAAGGTTGCCGCAATCAATGAAAAAGGCAAGGGAAGAGCCATCGGTGTTATTTGTGACGTGCGTGACTACGCGCAGGTGTGCGCGGCGCGCGATCGCGCGGTTGCCGAGTTTGGCAGAATTGACGTGATGGCAAACTTTGCGGGCGGTACGGCGGTCAGGATGAGAAACGTCGACCGCGAAGCCTATCCCGAATTTCCCGACGTACCGATCGACGTCTACGATTGGGGCATTGACGTCAACCTCAAAGGGCCCTTCTATTTTGCCCACGCGGTGTTGGCGCAGATGAGAGAGCAGAAGAGCGGACTGATCCTCAATATCGGCTCGATCACGGGTGCCGAGGGCGACAAGTACGGAATGGATTACCCCACCTCGAAGGCGGGACTCATGTACGGTCTTACCAAATCGATTGCGCAGTTCGGTGAAAAATACGGCATTCGCTGTGTCTGTGTGTCGCCGGGTCCCGTGCTGACGCGTGCGGCAATGGCAAAGATGCCGACGTTGCTCGGACGCGCCGCAGATCCGCAGGAAATCATTGATCTTTGTTTGTTCCTTGCATCGGAGAAGGGACAGTTTATCAACGGTGAAAATATTATGATCGACGGCGGAAGAGCCGCGATGAACAGAAAGTGGTAAGAGATGAGTAAGCCTACGTTTTTGACCTATGAGAGACCGCTTCTGACCTGTATGGTGCAGGCGGAAACGCCCGAGCGTGTCAAGGAGCTGATTGCTCGCTCCGAGGGCGCGGAGGCATTCGGAATGCAGTTTTGCAGAATGAAGCCCGAGTTTCAGACGAGCGAGGTCTATCGCGAGCTGTTTGCAGCGGCGTCGCCCTTTCCGACCTACGTAACCAATTACCGTTACGGATACAACGCAGGGAAGAGCGATGAGGAGCTTGCCGAGGGAATTCTCAAGCTTGCCGATTGCGGCGCGACGCTTTGCGACGTGATGGGCGACCTCTTTGACAAGCAGGATGACGAGCTTGCCCGCGACGAGGGGGCGATCGAGAAGCAAATGAAGCTCATTGACAAGCTTCACGCAAAGGGTGCCGAGGTGCTGATGTCCTCACACGTTTTCAAATTTACCCCTGCCGAGCGCGTGCTCGAAATCGCGCTGGAACACAAAAATCGTGGTGCGGATATCGCAAAGATCGTGACGGGCGCGTCGAGTATGGAGGATCAGCTTGAAAATCTGCGGATCGTGCATCTCCTGAAAAAGGAGCTCGGAATTCCGTTCCTGTTTTTGGCAAACGGCGAGAGCCGAATCCTTCGCCGCGTGGGCGGAAGTCTTGGCAACTGCACGACGCTCTGCGTGGTCGAGTACGACGAGCTTGCCACCAAAACCCAACCGTTGCTCTGTGAAATGAAAACGCTCCGAGAGCTTTTGGGCTAATATGACACATGAGTTTTATGAGGAATTTGACGGTGTTTACCGTCTGAAAATTCCTTTTGAAAATCTTTATACGTCGGTCTTTTTGATACGCATCGACGATCCGATCCTTTTGGATTGCGCGACGACGGCAGAGGACGTGGAGGAGTGGATTGTTCCCGCCTTAGAGAAGCTGGGATATCGGCTGTCCGAGATCAAGACGCTTGTGCTGACACATACGCACGGTGACCACGCGGGAGGACTTGCACGCGTGTTGGAGCTTGCCCCCGAGATTGAGGTGGTTCGCGACGTGCGTCGGCTCTGCGAGGGGATCTCGACCTATCCTCTTGCGGGGCACACGAAGGACTCGATCGGAGTGCTTGATGAACGCACACACACCCTGATCTCGGGCGACGGCTTGCAGGGGGCGGGGGTGGACAAATACCGTTGCAGTGTGAAGCTGTCGGAAGAATATCTGGAAACCTTAAACCGAATTCAAAATGACGATCGGATTGAGCATATTTTATTTTCTCACGCATACGAGCCGTGGTACGAGAACCGTATCGACGGAAGAGAGCAGGTGCTCGCTTGTCTTGCGGAATGTCCGAAATATCTGAAAAAATAATTACATAGGAGAATCTATTATGAAAGCGATTTTAGTAAATAATGATGAAAATAGAAGCCTTCGCTGGGACGACGTTCCCAATCCCGAAATCAAGCCCGACGAGGTGCTTGTGAAGATCGAGGCGGCGGCACTCAACCGCGCTGACCTGATGCAGAGAGAAGGCGATTATCCGCCCCCCGCAGGCTGCCCCGAATGGATGGGACTTGAGGTTGCGGGCGAGATTGTCGAGGTCGGAGAGGGCGCGAAGGAAAAATCCTCTTGGAAGCTTGGCGACAAGGTTTGCGCGCTTCTTGGTGGTGGCGGTTATGCTCAGTATGTGGCGGTCAAGTACGATATGCTGATGCCGATTCCGAAGAACTGCTCGATGGTCGAGGCGGCGGCAATTCCCGAAGCCTTTGCGACGGCGTACCTCAATCTCTTTATCGAGGGAAAGATCAAGGAAGGAAATACGCTTCTGATGAATGCGGGCGCGTCGGGTCTTGCGAGTGTTATTATTCCGATGGCAAAGGCGTTCGGTGTGCGCGTGATTACGACGGTGTTGACCGATGAGATCGCCGAGAATATCAAGCATTTGAATGCCGACAGAGTTGTCGTTACTACCAAAGAAGATATTTCGCTCGTGCTGAAGGAAGAGCTCGAGGCGGGACGCTCGGTCGACGTTGCGATCGACTGCCTCGGCGGTGAAATTATGGGCAAGTGCATTCATTACCTCACCCACGGTGCGCGCTGGATTATGATTGCGGCGCTTGCGGGACAGAAGACCGAGATCGACCTCAAGAATATCTACGTTCGTAACGTTCGTATCATCGGAAGCACGCTTCGCTCGCGTACCCCCGAGATGAAAGCAGAGATCCTTGCGGGCATCGTCCGTGACGTATATCCCAAGATCGAGGCAGGACTCGTCAAACCCACCATTCACGCAGTGCTTCCCATTGAGGAAGCCGAAGCCGCCCACGATATTCTGTATCAGGGCAAAAACGTCGGCAAGGTCGTTCTGACGGTATCGTAATCGAAAAGAATAAGAAAAGGCAAGATTTGATCTTGCCTTTTCTTATTGAATTTCTTGCTCTAAGCTTTGGAATTCTTCGGTATCGAAAAATTCAACGAGCGTGATTCCAAAGCCGTCACAAAGCATTTTGATCGTGACGATGCCCGGATTTTGACTTTTGCCGTAGAGAATGTTTTTGATGGAAGAAGGGGGAACAGCAGATTCCATTGCCAGCTGATGGATTGACATTTTCTTTTCGCCAAGTAATTGCAAAATTCTGTTTTTTACCGTGGTATAAGTGTCCATTTTTTCCTCCTAAAAAAATATTCGGTCTAATTATAGCCCAAAATTCTTAACAAAACAGGCTATATATGATACAATATGGACTATAAATAGCTTTTTATATGGGAGGAGTCGTGGTATGAAAAAAATTTATACCAAACCCGAGATAGAATTTATTTATCTTAGGAACAAAGATATCTTTGTATCTTCGAAAAATCCGAGGTTGGGAGAAGAGAATCGGCAGAATGACACAGATTTTTCTGTGCGTGATTCGAAAACCAATCGGAAAAGTGAAGAAAAGAATTGAAATAAAAATTTGTTGTCCTTAAAATAACA
>JAZOSZ010000185.1:0-2427 GCA_045657365.1 Eubacteriales bacterium | reverse complement strand
ACGGGTACGGAAGAAGAGTGGAATACCATTGGAAAATCGAGTGCCTACATTCCTACCTCGGCGACGATTCATTTCAATTATGTTCCCGGCGAATCTTAAATAACAAACACGCGGCGGCTCATTGTGAACCGCCGCACTTTTTTAGGCTCCCTCTTTTGGGGAGCTGTCACGAAGTGACTGAGAGGGCATTTCCCGCAAAGAACCCTCTTCGTCAGGCTACATACTCCGCTTCGCTTCGTTGCGAGTTTTCTTATGAAAACTCGGTCTGCTACCTCTCCCAAAGGGCGAGGCTTTGGTTAGATGAGGAACGAAATGGGTCGTCGAGGGCGCCGACCCCTACAGTGGGAAGAAAATTCCGCATTGGTGTGTTCGTCGCACTGTCTTTGGTAGGGGCTGGCGCCCTCGACAGCCCGCAAGGATGAATTTTTTGCAAAGAACGAAACGGGTCGTCATAGGCGCCGACCCCTACCAAGTTTGTGGGAATTTTTGCTTTGATGATGCGCTTTTTTATTTTTTGGTTTCCTTTTTCTCCTCAATCATTCTTCGCAGAGCATCGAGCGCGTCGGAAAGTCCGCCGATCTCGTCGATAATGCCGTATTTGACCGCCTCATCGCCGTCGATGATCGATCCCACGTCGGTAGCGATTTCGTCGGGACGCATCATCAGCTCACGAATCTCATCGGGGTTGGCGTTTGAGTGGTCGCAAATAAACTTGATGATTCGCTTCTGCATCTCGTTGAAATAATGAAAGGTCTGCGGAACGCCGACCACAAGTCCGTTGATCCGAACGGGATGCACCGTCATCGTCGCCGACGGAACGATGAAGGAACGCTTTGCCGAGGTGGCAAGCGGTACGCCGATCGAATGTCCGCCGCCGAGGACGAGCGAAACGGTGGGCTTCGTCATCGACGCGATCATCTCGGCAAGTGCCAGCCCCGCTTCGACGTCGCCCCCCATCGTGTTCAGAACGATCAGAAGTCCGTCCACCTCGTCGTCCTGCTCCATCGAAACGAGCAGAGGTATGATATGCTCGTATTTGGTTGCTTTCTGACCTTCGGGCAAAAAATAGTGACCTTCGATCTGTCCGATGATCGAAAGACATTGGATCGAACCGTCCTTCGCGTGCGTCAGAATGCCGCCGCTTTTTTCGATTTCTTCCAGACGGTCAAGAATTTCGTTGTTTGAATTTTGTTGTTCTGCCATAATTTCTCCGTATTTTTATTAAATTTATTTTTATTATTGGCAGAAAAACGGAAATTCAATCTTTACAAATCGAAAAAAATGTGATATAATAACAGTGTGTGGGCAATTTTGTCTACACAGAGTTTAATTACATAGTGAGGAATAAAAAATGGCAAAGAATTTTTTGGTTGAAACCTCGGCAAGACACGTTCATCTGACGAAGGAAGACGTTGAAACTCTGTTTGGTGCAGGTCACGAGCTGACCAACAAGAAGGATCTTTCTCAGCCCGGACAGTTCGCTTGCGAGGAAAAGGTAACGGTAGTAGGTCCCAAGGGCACGCTCAAGGCAAGCATTCTCGGACCCACGCGTCCCGCAAGTCAGGTAGAGATCTCTCTGACCGATGCTCGTACGATCGGTCTTGCGTGCGTTCCCGTCCGTGAGTCGGGCGACGTGGCAGGCAGCGTTGGCTGTAAGCTGGTTGGACCTTGCGGCGAGGTTGAACTCGGCGAGGGTGTTCTCGCAGCAAAGCGTCATATTCATATGACTCCCGCAGATGCGGCTGAGCTGGGTGTTTCCGATAAGGAGATCGTCAAGGTTCGTCTGGACACCGCACGTCCTCTGATCTTTGACGACGTTGTCGTTCGCGTTTCCGAAAAGTTCGCGCTGGCAATGCATATTGATACCGACGAAGCAAACGCAGCAGGTGCAGCAGGCTACGTTACGGGCGAGATTATCAAGTAATTTGGTTTAATATTAAAAAAGGAGATAAAATCATGAGCAAAGAATTTTCTTGCGAATACGCTATGAGCGCAGAAGTTGCAAAAATGTGCGTCGTAGCAAAGGGCCCGAATCACGGTCCCGCTCCCATTCCCGAAGAGGGCAAATGGGTACAGGCAAAGGAGATCACCGATATCTCCGCATACACCCACGGTGTGGGCTGGTGTGCACCCCAGCAGGGCGCTTGTAAGCTGTCCCTGAACGTAAAGAACGGTATCATCGAGGAAGCTCTCGTGGAAACCATCGGTTGCTCGGGTATGACCCACTCGGCAGCAATGGCAGCAGAGATTCTTCCCGGAAAAACGCTTCTCGAAGCACTCAATACCGACCTCGTTTGTGACGCAATCAATACCGCAATGAGAGAGCTCTTCCTGCAGATCGTTTACGGACGTTCGCAGTCGGCATTCTCGGAGAACGGTCTGGTGATCGGTGCAGGTATGGAGGACCTCGGTAAGGGAAGTCGGATC
>JAZOSZ010000184.1:0-2719 GCA_045657365.1 Eubacteriales bacterium | reverse complement strand
AAGGCCCTGCGCCTATGTCGTTGTCATTTCAGGAATCCGTTGATGATCTGCTCCTCGGCTTCCTGCTCGGTAAGTCCCAGCGTCATCAGCTTGATCAGCTGCTCGCCTGCGATCTTTCCAATCGCCGCCTCGTGGATCAGCGATGCGTCGACGTGATTCGCCTCGATCTGCGGCAGCGCCGTTACCTGCGCGTCATCCATAATGATCGCGTCACACTCGGTGTGTCCCGAACACTCGGCGTTTCCCTTGATCCGCGAAACGAAGCGCTGACGCGACTTATCTCTGGCAACCGAACGCGAAACAACGTGCGTTCCTGCCCCCTCTCCGGCAAGGTCTACCTCAAATTCAGTCTCGGCAAACTGCTCGCCGTGCGTCATAATCTTTTCGCTGACGATCAGCGTAGACTTGGCGCCGAGAATTGCCTTGGTCGTTCTCTTAGTGGAATCAACGCCCTTGATCTGCGCCGTTTCCATTTCAAGGTACGCGCCCTCGGCAAGCTCAACGTAGGTGGTCGGATTCATAATATTCTTTCCGTTTCCGTCGCCCTGTCCGTAATGCTTCTCGACGTATTTGACTCTTGCATTCTTGGCAAGATAGAAGGCGTGAACACCGCTATGCTCCGAGGTTTCGTTGCCGCCGTTATGAATGCCGCACCCCGCGACGATCGTTACGTCACAGTCCTCGCCGATGTGGAAATCGTTATAGACAAGCTCACGGAGTCCCGTCTGCGAAAGAATAACGGGAATATGGAGCGATTCTTTTTTGGTTCCTGCCTTGACGTAGATATCAATGCCGGGCTTGTCGGTCTTCTGCACGATCTCGATATTCTCCGAAGAATTTTTTCCGTGAAGCTGACCGTTAATACGGAGCGAGTAGGCTCCCTCGGGGACTTCGTGAAGTCCCGCGACTTCCTTGAGAAGGTTCTGCTGTATCTTATCCATCTCTCTTCCCCCTTACATATTTTTGGTGTAGCGGCAACCCGACTGCACGTCAATGAGCTTCGGGAAGACCTTTTCACATTCGTCGTATTCGACGACCTCACCGCCTGCCACCACGATGATCTTATCGGCAATATTGAGAATTCTCTCCTGATGCGAGATGATCAGAATCGTTCCCTTGGTGCGCTCGTACATCTTCTCAAACACCTTAATAAGATTGTTGAAGCTCCAAAGGTCAATGCCTGCCTCGGGCTCGTCAAAGACCGAGAGCTTGGTGCCTCTTGCGTTGATCATAGCAATCTCAATGCGCTTGAGCTCACCGCCCGACAGCGATCCGTCGACCTCACGGTTGATATAATCCTTCGCGCAAAGGCCGACCTCGGAGAGGTAGTTGCACGCCTCGGAAATGTTGGTGTTCTTTCCTGCCGCCAGCGAAATGAGATCCTTGACGGTAATTCCTTTGAATCGAACGGGCTGCTGGAACGCAAAGCTGATTCCCATTTTGGCGCGTTCGGTGATCGAAAGATTCGTAATATCCACGCCGTCAAAGAAAATCTGTCCCTCGGTCGGTTCAACGATGCCCGCGATAATTTTCGCAAGTGTCGATTTTCCGCTTCCGTTCGGTCCCGTAATGGCGACAAAGCGGTCGTCAATCACAAGACTGACGTTCTTTAATATTTCTTTTTCTCCTACTTTGTAAGAGATATTTTTCAGTTCTAACATACTCAAAACCTCATTTTATATTCCCGAAAAACCATACGGCTTTCCAATTATATTATTATACCGCATTTTTCACTTTTTTTCAAGAGGTTTTGTGCTTTTTTGTCAGAATATTTCCGTCAAAAAAGAAAAAAGAAATAGGGAGAGGATTTCTCCTCTCCCCTGCCAAGATCAAAATTAAAGCGAGATAATTTTGAGAAGGCACGTACTGTTTGGAAGCATCGTGATATACGATGCAAAATTGTTTGCGGTGAAAATCTCCTCGCGGAGGAGCTCGTTATCGTGTTTCTCGTCGAGGACGTAGTATTCCAGGCGAACGCCGTTTTCGTTGGCAACGTTCTCAAAGCTGACCTTGACCTGCTTTTCCTCGGCGGCGTCATCATCGGTATAGTACGCGAGCATCGCGTTCTGCTCCGTGCCCTTTGCTCCCACTACCCAAACCTCGGCGGTGTCGCTCTCGCTCTCAACCTCAACTTCCTGACGGTAGAGCTGATTGAACTGATAGAAGGGATAGTAGCCCTTGAGTGTTTCAAACACAAAATCGGTGCAAAACATACCGTTCATTCCGCACGGACGGGCATCGTAATACATCAGGTTGTCAAGTGCCGCCTTTTGGCTCATCAGCATGGTTGCCGCAATAAACGCCGCACCCTTCATTCCCTTTTCGGTCTTCAGGCTATAAACCCATTCGTCTCCGCGCCAGCCCTTGATGTAGTTCCATTCATTCAGAATCGATTCGGCACTTTCGTAGCCGTTGTCGTCCAACATTTGTCTGTAAAGCGCAATTTTCTCTTGAATGCTTTCCACCGTAGCGCCGTATTTATGCCACGAGAAGAAATCGATCGGAGCCTCTCTCCGTCTCATTTCGGCAAGAAAATCGGTTGCCCACTCCGAGGCTCTCGCCAAGGCAGGTCCTCCGATCTTCAGCTCGGGGAAGCAAGACTTCAGGTGCTTTGCGGCAATCTCGTAGAGATCGAAGAACTGCGCCTTCGTACCGCCCCACGTTCTCTTGTGCGTGCTATCGTCGGGGTCAAGATCGGGCTCGTTCCAAATCTCCCAAT
>JAZOSZ010000183.1:0-5021 GCA_045657365.1 Eubacteriales bacterium | reverse complement strand
ATAAAAGGCGTGCAGACAGTTGGCGTTGATGACCAGAATATCGTTCTTTTTGACGTGAAACTGCCTGTCGTGATTGACGATTGTTCCTTTTCCGTCGACCACGTAGATGACTTCGATATTTTCGTGCCAGTTGCCCCCGTCGGAGGGACCGCCTGCCACAATTCGTCCCGTTTTGCAGATTGCCGGAATTTTCTGATTTTGTAACTTGTGAGTTTCGTAAAGGCTCATTTTCTCTCCTTTCGCAAGTTTGTGTTAAAAATGGCAAAAATAACCATTTTTTGAGGATCTTTTTTATCGGATTTATTATACAACGAATCTTTTGAAAAATCAATAGTCTTTTCACAAAAATCTCAGAAATCAAGAAAAATTTTTCTTTACTCCCAAAATACGGTACGCTTCTTTTGCCCAAAAGAGGAAAAAATGGGTACGGTCGGAAGAAAATAAGGAAATACTTGGTCGGACAGGAAGATGCTTTCTCTGTTGGAGGATTTTGTGGGTTGATTTGTGTGACGCGCTCCTGTATAATAAGGACACACGACAAAAAGAGGGGGCGCGCCGATCTCCTGCGTCTCCTTTTTTTGTTGGAGTTTCAAAGACAGGAGGTAGAAGGATTGACTCAGAGCAAAAAAGTGAAAACGGGGAAGACAAGGCTTCGGATTCTTTCGGCGTTTTTGGCGGCGCTCTTTCTTTCGGTTCCCATGATGCTCAGCGTATCCGCCGCGACGGGCTATGATTTTCCCGCCGATGCGGCTCCCGTGCGAATGACGCTCGACGGAGAAGAGGTTCTGAGAGAGGAAGCCGTGATCATTCGTTCGGTTACATACGTTCCTTTGCGAAGCTTCTCGGAGCTTGTGGGCGCGGATTCGATCTCGTGGAACGCGAGAACGGCAACCGCTACGGTAACGAAGGGATCGACGACGGTTTCGGTTGCTGACGGATATTATTACATTGTTGCTTCGGACAGATATTTTTATACCGTCGAGCCGATTCTGAACATCAGCGACCGTTTGTTCGTTCCGATTCGCCCTTTGGCGAAGGCGTTTTGTCTGGACCTTGCGTGGGACGGAGCAAACCGTACCGTCGAGTTGACGTCGACGGGAAAGACGTTGGCACGTGCGTCGGAGTTTTATAACTCGGACGATCTCTATTGGCTTTCGCGTATCATCAGCGCCGAGTCGGCAGGCGAAAGCCTGTACGGTCAGATTGCTGTGGGAAACGTTGTGCTGAACCGCGTGGCAAGCAAACAGTTCCCGAATACGATCTATCGCGTGATCTTTGATCGCGTGGGCGGCGTGCAGTTTACGCCCGTGGCAATCGGTACGATCTATCGCGCGCCGACAATCTCTTCGGTGATCGCCGCAAAGATCTGCCTGGAAGGCTACAGCATCTCAAATGAGATCCTCTTCTTTATGAATCCCAGAATTTCTACGAGTAACTGGATCTCCAAAAATCGCCCCTTTGCATTCCGCATCGGCAATCACGACTTTTATAAGTGAGGGGGAAGGGAATGCGGGGCTAGCCCCGCACCCCACTTAAAACTTTTTTGAAAAAAAGTTTTAAGAATTCAAAAAACTTTCTACAAAGATCGTTTTTGAAAAATCGCATCTTAAAACCCTTGGTACGTAGTGTCCAAGGGTTTTATTCCTTAGAAAGCCGAAGTCTGCACAAAGAAAAAACAACACAATTTTATGTTGACGCGCCATAAGGAAGGAGCTCTGTTAACCTCGGTAGGGGTCGGCGCCCTCGACGACCCGTAAAAGCGAAATCATTTTCAAAAGCCACGGCGTCGCTCATTATGTGTGACGCGATATATTTCAAAGCAAACTTCTTTTTGCGTCCTCGACGGTCCGTTACAAAAAGCCTTCCCCCACTGGGGAATGCTATTTTTCTACCATTCTTTGAGAAAAATCACAATGTTTTGAAAAAAGCTTCGTTATGGCGCGGCAACATAAAATTGTGTTGTTTTCTTTTGCCTACTTTTCTTTTTCAAAAGAAAAGTAGGGCGCGTCCCTATTCTAACTCCAGAGAATCAGCATTCAGGAATTCGTGGGCGCTGATGAGGGAATCGGCGGCGATCTTTTTTTGTGCGCCGCAATTTTTACAAGATACGAGGACGCCTTCGCGGGTAAATTCCAGCTCATAGTCGCCTTCGGCTCCTTCGGGGCAACGGCAACGGATTTTTCCTTCGGCGTCCAGCTCTTTGATCACGTAGGTGACGATCTCGGTGATCTGGGGATCGGTGAGGATTTGTTCCCCTTGCAGCTCGTCGAAGCTATTAAGACCGCTTTTTTCCAAGAAATCGAGGAGCTCAAGTTCGGTTCGCGAGAGCTCGGCTTTGACGTGATTGCTCTCGCCCATCATACAGATATTGATATCCGAATAGGGGCAGGGGAGCACGAAAAGATCTTTGGAGAAAAAGAGCGAGGAGGTCACCGAGAAATTGTGCGGTGTGGGGCAGAGGATACAGGGGACGGTAAAGCGTACCTTTCCGTCTTTTCCGTACACCACGGTCATTTCGCTTTCTCCGCAGGAGCATTTGAGCTTTATCATGTGTCCCGTCAGATGGAAGAGACCAACCGCGCTCATCACGCCTGCTCCGCAATGGGGACAGCGGTAGGCAACGGTTGTTTGCTTTGGTTCGAGAATCATAATTTTTCCTTCCCTGATATTTCGGTATAGTTCGGTTTTGAAAGGGGGTGTCAAACGGACACCCCCTTACTTATTTTATGCGTCAACGCGATCGAGTGCGTTTTCCTTGACCGTAACTTCGTACGTTTCGGTCAACTCTTCAACTTCTGCCTGATAGCGCTCGTTTGCGATTGCATTCTTGACGGAAACGTACCAGTTCGTGTCACCCTCGCCACAGTACAGTGCGACGCAGAAGGTAGAACCGTCTTCGAGCTTCAGGGGAGCGGCAGTGTAGGTGCCAACCTTGGTTTCGTCCGCATAGAGCCAGGTGTCGAAGGTGTTGCTCTGCAAAGATCCCTTGACGTAGTTTTCAAGGTTCGTATGAGCGTCGGCTTCGATCTCCTCGGCAAGATCCTCAAAAGCATCAAGATCGACCGATTCCATTTTCATCAGCTTGTCGACGGCTGCCTTTGCGGCGTCCTCGTCGGTAAAGAGCATATAAGCGATATCGCGGGTCTTTTCTTCGTCACGGTAGGGGGTCTTGGCAAGGAAATATGCCGAAACGGAATATTTCGAGGTGCTCTTGACCTCTGCCTTTTCATCACCGTCAGTGATGAGCTTCGTATCTCCCGCCTTGGTCTTGCTGTCAAATGCCCAGACCGAAACTTTATCGTCCTTGCTTACGTAGTTGACCTTTTCGCAAAGGTAAAGCTCCTTGTCGGCAAAAACCTCGGCAAACGCCGTGGACTTGACGGTTTCGAGCTGACCCATAATCTTGTCGCTCAGCTTCAATTCCTTGATCGTAGCGTTGTCCTTGATCGGCTCCGACTTGGTGTTGCCTGCGAGGATTTCGTTCTTGATCTCGGTGATGATTGCCGCCTTGATGACGGTTGCGTTGTTGCCGACGTCCATGGTCTGCTGAGTCCAAGCGTTGGCGACCTCGTTCTCTGCGACGTATCCGATAACGAAATCGTTGACGTCTTTCACGCTCGTCATCTTTTCGATCTTTTCGGCATTATCCTTTGCCGTCCGGATCATTGCCTGATATTCGTTGGCGATCTTGGTCTTCTGCTCTGTCGTCAGCGCGGAATCCGCGGTGTCGGAGAGACCAGCCTGCTTCTTGGCGGCAGCATAGGTAACGCTGAAGGTGTAGTAGGAGTAGTCTACCAAGAGGAATTTCTGAGGATCTGCCTCATATTTTTCGTCGATATCGGTATCGGTGATCGCGTCGGTGATCTCATTCGACAGCTCGGTCATACACTTCGTAGCCAGTGCCGAATATTCCATTGCCTTACGTACGTCCTTTTCCTTGACGCCCTTTCCGTAAGCGGCGGAGAGATAAGAATCAACACTTGCATAACCGTAGAGTGAGGCGGTGGTAGCGATCGAGGTCAGGCTTGCGTCGATCTGCTCGAGATCGGCATCTTCCAGCGTAATACCGCGCTCGTAAGCGCCCTCGCAGTAAACGAGAAGGCTGGAAACGCTCGCCACGGTCTGATCCATAAAGTAATCGAACCAAGAGCCTTCGAAGTCGCCGAGGGTGACGTCGTAATAGAAGGTACCCTCTTCGGTTTCTTCAGGGCCGCCGAAACGCTGAGATTTCAAGGATTTCGACTGATCCAAGCTATAATAGGAGAGATAGTCCTCCTGCTCGCTCAGGAAGTTTTGGTATTGCGTGTAATAGTAATACGAGAGCATATTGGCGTTCACCTTAAAATGCTCGGTCGAGACTGCGGTTGCCAAGCGGTTGAATACGCCGTTCGAGGAGAGAAGAAGTCCTGCGACTGACAGAAGAATGGCAAGGGTAAGTACGATGGCGAGCACCGTCATCAGCCAGCTCGGCATTCCCTTTTTCTGTTTTTTCGTGTCCAGAGAGACCACCTCACGCTTTGCGCGGTTGGCTCTGATTCTGTTTGATTTTCCCATAGAGAAATCCACCTTTTCCTTTGTTTTATTGAAATGAATTGAAATGATCTACTGCAAGAATCACAATAAATCTATTATAAAGCCATCGCGTGAGGAAAGATTGAATAATTTATGAACACACGATGAATTTTAATCAAAGATTCATAATTACGGGCAAAACCATCGGCTTTCGCTTGGTTTTTGCGTAAAGATGCTTGGAGAGGGTATCCTTGATGCAGGTCTTAAGCTCCATTCGATCGACGGTTTTCTGCCGTTCGAGGCATTGTACGATCGTTTGAGCCGCGAGTTGCCGAACCTCTTCCATCAGTTCTTCTGCTTCGCGGACGTAAACGAAACCGCGGGAAACGATATCGGGGGCGGAGAGAAGCAGGTGCGCTTCGGCGTCGATCGAGGCAACGACCACGATCAGACCGTCTTGCGCGAGATGACGGCGGTCGCGGAGAACGATGTTTCCGACGTCGCCGACG
>JAZOSZ010000182.1:0-3195 GCA_045657365.1 Eubacteriales bacterium | reverse complement strand
ATACGCAAAGTCAATCACCGTGGATCCCTGCGGCAAAGCAATAACGTCGCCCTTAGGCGTAAACACAAAGGTTTCATCGTGGAAAATATCGGTCTTCAGAGCGTTCAAAAACTCATCGGGATCTTTGGTTTCGTCCTCCGTCTCCACCAAACGAGAAATCCATTCCAGCTTCTTATCAATCTCTTCCTTGGACTTTTCTCCCGTCTTGTATTTCCAGTGTGCGGCAATACCGTACTCCGCCACGTGGTGCATATTCCACGTACGGATCTGTACTTCAAACGGAATACCGTCACGACCGATAACCGTCGTATGCAAAGACTGATACATATTGGGCTTCGGCGTGGAAATATAATCTTTAAAGCGTCCGGGAACCGATTTGAACTGTTCGTGAATCAAACCGAGTGCGGTATAACATTCCAGCTCGGTATCCACAATGATACGAAGCGCGTAAAAATCATAAATCTGATCGAAGCTTTTGTTTTGATTAAACATTTTTCGATAGATGCTGTAAACCGACTTAATTCGACCTTCCAGCGTAAAATGAATATGATTTTCTTCGAGCTTTTTCTCCACCGAACGGCGGACATTTTCAATAAATCCGATCGTTTCGCCGTATTTTTCTTCGATATAAGACTGAATTTCTTCATAACCGATCGGGTCAAGATAGGAAATACAGAGATTTTCAAGTTCCTGCTTGATTTTCTGCATACCGAGACGGTGTGCCAGCGGAGCATAGACGTGCATCGTTTCAAGTGCCGTCGTACGTCGCTTAGGATCTGCCTTCACGGCAAGCGTTCTCATATTGTGCAAACGGTCACAAAGCTTGATGAAAATTACGCGAACGTCCTTTGACATTGCAAGAAGCATCTTGCGGATATTTTCAATATGCGCCTCTTCCTTATCCTCTACGTTGAGAACGACGAGCTTTGTCAAACCGTCCACGAGCATTGCCACTTCTTTTCCAAACCGCTTTTCGAGCTCACCCAAGTCGGTTTTGTCCGAGCAGTCCTCTACCGTATCGTGCAAAAGCGCCGCACAAATCGAATTGGTATCCAGACCCAGTCCCGCTACGATTTCCGCAACGGCAATCGGGTGCGAGATATACGGTTCTCCGCTCACGCGGAACTGCCCCTCGTGAAGCTTTGCGGCATAATCACAGGCAGACCTGATCTTTTCAAGATCGTACGGCTTGCCCGATGCCTGAAGCAAATTATATAATTTTTCACATTGAGAAGAAATCTCGTTAGACATAGCACTACTGCCTTTCATAGCGCCAAAACGCCAAAATCAATAAAGATCCTTACACTGGCCTTTCAGCTTTTTTAAAATAGATGATTTTTCAATATTGGTTTTCGAGGAATGAAAAAAGATACGAAACTGATATACATCAAGCTGTATTTCCTCAACTTCACAAATCTGAAGCTCGTTAAATATGCGTAGAATGTACTTTAATTTTATGTAATTCATCGGAGCTTCGCCCGAAACGGCATTGACCAGACGCAACATATCCTTGACGTTCAAAAAGCAAATTCCCATACGGGATTCGTGACGAAGAACTTTATAAACGCGGGCAAAATCCTCTCTGTTGGGTAAAATTTCTTCTGCCGCCGAAAATCCCCCACCTGCAGAAACCTCGGCATATCTTGCTTTCTGCCGTTCAAGCTCGTCGGAATAGCGCTCCGCTACTCGCGCGTCCTGAAGAATCATTTGTACACTTTGTACGTTTTTATAATCGTTGATATCTACGTGGAATAGTACGTCAATGACATCTCCCGTGGTAAATCCAAGTTCGGTGACAGAAACGCCGAAATAGAGCGCCGTCATACAAATTCCGTCCTGCTCCAAGAGAAGTCGGGTATGCTTTCCTGCTCCGATGGAAGTCATTTTTTTGACTGTAACATCGCGCATCATAAAGACGGGGGCAAGATTTCCTGCGCCAAAGGGTTCAAGAAGTAACAGTTCTTTGGCAAGCTGCATCGTTACGTTTTTCATTCGTATCAGACAATCCGCGTCCATACAAATCTGAAAAACGTCGTCACTCAAATGACTTTTTGCGTATTCGTTGATTTTTTTACGGAATTCCTCAAGGTTTGCACGTTTAATTGTAAGTCCGGCTGCCAATTCGTGTCCACCGTATTTCAAAAGAAGCTCATCACAATAGCTAAGCGCTTCTACCAGATTCATTCCCTTAACACTTCTTCCTGAGCCTTTTCCATCATCCATCGGATGATCTTCCTCGGTCAGCGGATCAAAAGAAATCAGAATGGAAGGTAATCCGTATTTTTCGGTAATTCGGGATGCAACGATTCCAATAATTCCCTGATGCCAATGGTTGCTGTCCAAAACAATCACAAGATCGTTTTCCTCATCAAATGAAGTCTCGATTTTTTGATATGCTTCGATTGCAATTTCATTTTCCTCGGATTGGCGATGACGGTTAATTTCGCAAAGCTCTTCTGCCGCAACCTGGGCACGTTCTGCGTCTTCTTCCAGAAGAAGGCGCACGGCAACTGTGGCATCACCGATACGTCCTGCCGCATTGATTCTCGGAGCTACGCCAAATCCAATCATTGACGAGGTAATCTTTTTCGGTGCTTCATCACTGCCGCGTCGCGAGGATGCTTCAATCAAAGCGCGCAATCCCTTGCGCGAGGTATTCTCCATCAGCTTAAGTCCAAGACTGATAATCATTCTGTTTTCATCGATGACAGGCATTACGTCAGCGATCGTTCCGATGGCAGTCAAATCGGCATATTTTTTGCAAATCGTCCGAATTCCGTCAATCACGGAACGTCCTTCTTCACGGCAACGCCTGATTTCGCAGGCACACAAAAGCTTAAAGACGACGCCAACGCCCGCAAGCTCCTTGAAAGGATACGGACAATCGGGACGGTGGGGATTGACCACCGCGCAGGCAGGCGGCAGTTCCGAGCGACACTCGTGATGGTCGGTAACAACGAAATCAATGCCAAGCTCCTTCGCATATACGACTTCATCGTTTGCCGTAATTCCCGTATCTACCGTAATGATCAGATTGACACCTTCTTCTGCTAAAGTATCAATCGCCGTGCAGGAAACACCGTAGCCTTCGCCTTCCCGCTTGGGAATTTTGATTCCTGCCTCACATCCAAGTTCCTGAAGGTAAAGGTAGAGTGCCGTCACCGAGGTGACACCGTCTACGTCGTAATCTCCGTA
>JAZOSZ010000181.1:0-2364 GCA_045657365.1 Eubacteriales bacterium | reverse complement strand
GAAGATCTGATATACGACTCCGCCAAGGTGCTCGGTGGGCGCCGCATAGGCAAAGTCAGAGATCAAAAGCTGATATGCCCTGCCGCCGTCGCTCGCAGTGAGACGGAAGGCGTCGGGGGAAATTCGGTCGGAATACGCAAGTCCGATGGGTGTCACACAAACGACCGAAAAAAAGCAAAGACCTACCCCGATCGCCTCGGTATCGAGCGAAAGCTCATAAACGTCGCTTGAACCAATCGAACGACACCAAATGAACGGAATCTCGTGGGTGGCTCCCTCGGTTTCGTTATAAACGCGCAGCAGTGCAACCGAAACGCCGCATCTCCGAGGAATCTCGACCTTGAAGGATATGGGTTCGCCAAGCTCGGCAGCACGTCGGTCGGCATAGGCTTCATCACCTACGCGACCGACGATTCTGCAGCTTGGGTTAAAAATGGAATCCGCTGATATATGCTGCTCGTTGCTCATTTTCCGACCGGTTCCATACGCCAGATTTTATTTGCGTAGGTGCGAATGCTGACGTCTGAAGAGAATCTGCCCGATCTTGCAATGTTGATCAAAGAGCGACGGTTCCAATCCTCGTTCTGCTTGTAATCACCGAGTGCCTTTTCATATGCAAGGCAGTAGGAATCGAAATCGGCAAGGCACATGAATGGATCGGCAACGGTATAGCCGCCATTGAGGAGATAATCGGCAATCGACGAGAAATTCTCGCCGCCGATCGGATATCCGAGACGGTCAACCGTACGGCGCAGACGCTCGGAGTGATGATAGAATTCGCGTGCGATATAGCCGTGTCTCCAGAGCTCATCCACCTCATAGGTGTTGAGACCGAAGATATAAACGTTCGGGTCGCCTACCGCATCAAGAATCTCGACGTTGGCTCCGTCAAGAGTACCGAGCGTGAGCGCGCCGTTCATCATCAGCTTCATATTACCGGTACCGGAAGCTTCCTTACCGGCAAGCGAAATCTGCTCGCTGATGTCGGCGGACGGAATCAGAACCTCGGCAAGACTGACGTTGTAATCCTCCATGAACACAAGCTTAAGACGGTCGCGCGTCAAGGGGTTCGATTCGAGCTCGCGGCCCAGGAAATACAGGAATTTGATCAGCTTCTTTGCCATCTGATAGCCGGGAGCCGCTTTGGCGCCGAAAATAAAGGTTTGTGCGGGGATGTCGGCATTCGGATTCTCGCAAAGCTCCTGATACATGGAAAGGATTTTCAGACCGTTAAGCAGCTGACGCTTATATTCGTGCATTCTCTTTACCTGCACGTCAAAGATCGAGGACGAATCGAGGATACGGCCGGTTTTCTCAAGAACGTACTTGGCAAAGCGCTCCTTATTGGCGTGCTTGACCTCGCCTACCCTTTTCAGCATCTCGGAATCGTTCGTAAAGCGCTCAAGCTCCGCGAGCTTCTCGGGATTCTCAATAAAGCCGTCGCCAATGCTCTCGGTAATGAGCGAGGTGAGCCCGGGGTTGGCAGAGGCAAGCCAGCGACGGTGGAAAACGCCGTTGGTAACGTTTGTGAATTTCCAAGGCGTCATTTTGTAGAAGTCGTGAAAAACAGTCTTCTTAAGAATATCGCTGTGCAACGCCGAAACGCCGTTGACGGTATGAGAGCCGACGACCGAAAGGTTCGCCATTCTTACCTGACCGTAAGCGACGATCGCCATGCGGGAAATACGGTCCCAGTCACCCGGATACAGTTCCCAAAGATTCGCGCAGAAGCGGCGGTTGATCTCCTCAACAATCGTGAAGATACGCGGCAGACGAAGACGGAAAAGATCTACTCTCCAGCATTCCAGCGCCTCGGGAAGCACCGTATGGTTGGTGTAGCTGACCGTTTTCACAACGGTTTCCCAAGCATCCTCCCAGGAATAGGAGTACACGTCCATCAGAATCCGCATCAGCTCGGGAACGCAAAGTGCCGGATGCGTATCGTTGATGTGTATTGCAATCTTATCCGAGAAGCCTGCAAGCGATCCGTAGGTTGCGTAATAATCGCTGAAAATGCTCTGCAGCGATGCAGAAACGAGGAAATACTGCTGCGTCAGGCGCAGAAGCTTGCCTTCGTCATAGTTATCCGGCGGATAGAGCTGACGGGTAATTTCCTCCGCCTTGTTTTTCCCCTCAAGCGACTTGACGTAATCCCCCTGCGTCCCAAACGGGAAACTGGGAACCGATACGTCTTTTGCGCGCCAAAGGCGGAGCGTATTCACAGCATTGGTTTGGGTGCCCGGGATCATCAGATCGTACGCAACGGCACGAACCTCGTCGTACTCGGTATTTTCAACCGTCAGACGACCGTTTTTCCACTCCTCCTTGATCTGTCCGCCGAAACGAACGCTAACGCTCTTTTCG
>JAZOSZ010000180.1:0-5220 GCA_045657365.1 Eubacteriales bacterium | reverse complement strand
TTCTATTACCGTTCCGTAAAGAGCAAAAGTATCTGCTCTATCGATTTTTATTGTCAGGAAGCATCCTTCCAGTTCGGGACTTCCGTCAAAGAATACGATTTTTCCCCCTTCGGTTCGTCCCTGATATACGGCGTCGTTATTTTTGGAAACACCGTCACAAAGCACACGCAGGCAAGTCCCTGCGAGAGGTTGATTCTTCTCTAAGGAAATTTCATTTTGCAGGGCAAGAAGCCGATCAAACCGCGCACTCTTGATTTCGGGGGCAATTTGCGCTTCCATTTCGGCGGCAGGAGTTCCTTTTCTCGGAGAGTAAATGAAGGAATAGATCATATCGAAGCGCACGCGGCGGAGTGCTTTGAGCGTCTCTTCAAACTCGTCCTCGGTTTCCTCGGGAAATCCTACGATGATGTCCGAGGTAATGACAGCATCGGGCATTTTCACCCGAATATAGTCCACGATACCGAGGTATTTTTCCATATCGTAATGACGGTTCATCGCACGAAGCACGCGGTCACTTCCCGACTGCATCGGCAGATGAAAATGATGTGCAATATGGCGCGAAGATGCCATCACGTCGATGAGCTTCTTCGTTGCGTCCTTCGGGTGACTCGTCATAAAGTGCAGAAGATAGTCGCCCTCAATCGTATCAAGCTCCGAAAGAAGATCGGCAAAGTCACAATGCTCCGAAAGATCCTTACCGTAGGAATTGACGTTCTGTCCCAAAAGCGTAATATCGCGGTATCCCGCCTCGACAAGACCACGAACCTCGCGGACGATCGCATTCTTCTCTCGGCTTCGCTCTCTGCCACGCACGTAAGGAACGATACAGTAAGAGCAGAAATTATTACATCCGTACATTACCGACACCCACGCGCGATACGTACTTGTCCGTCGGATCGGAATATCCTCGGCAACCGTGCGATCATCAGGATCTCGGAAAAGAATTCTCTTCTTCCGTGCAAGCTTCTCAGCTAAGAGTTCGGGAAAGCGGTAGAGTGACGAGGTACCGAACAGCAGATCCACGTAAGGATAACGCTGTTTGATCTCCTCAATTCGGTGTTCCTGCACCACCATACAGCCGCACATTCCAATCACAAGATCGGGGCGCTTTGCTTTGAGATGTTTATACTGTCCAACCAGAGAAAGCGCTCTTTTTTCGGCGTGTTCACGAATCGCACAGGTATTGACGAGAATGAGCGATGCATGCTCGGGAGAATCCGAAATTTCGTAGCCCATTGCCTCAGCCATTCCTGCAAGCTTTTCACTGTCGGCTTCGTTTTGCTGACAGCCAAGCGTCAGAACAAAGGCAATCGGACGTTCTCCGTGCTCTGCTTCATATCGTACGTTCAACCTACGGACGGCGGCAATATATTCAGTTTGTGTCGCTTGATTTTCGTTCATACCGAGATTCCTTTTTTCATCCTTTTTCGCTTCGAAAAGCAAAAATATCCATAATAATCTTAATTATAATATTATACTATAATTTCATTGTTTTGTCAAGAAGATTCCTCGAAAAAAGCAAAAAAGAGAGAGTGATCTGCGTTACGTCAGATCACTCTCTTCGGCGGCTTCGATCAGCTTTTTCAAGCGTCCGTTGAGTCCCGATTTCGTAATGGGCGGTGTGTGCATGGAAGCAAGCTCGGCAAGCGAAGCAGAGGGATTTTCCCTTCTGAGTTCTGCCGTTTGTCGAAGCTCTCCCGCAAGTGTGTCAATCCTTCTCGTTTCATACAGTCGTTCGATCGCCGAAAGCTGTTTTTGTGCCGCCAACACCGAGCGAGAAATATTGCTCGCCTCACAGTTGGTCACCCGATGCTCGTAATTTCGGATATCCCGCTCAATACACGCGTTGGCAACCGCAAATCCTTGTCCCGAGCTTCCCAAAAGATAAAGAAGATCGGAGATCGTGGCGTTGCCCTTATAATAGAGCCCCACTCTCGTTCCGCGTCGTGCTTTTCCGGGCATCGAAACCAGAGCGGCAAGACATTCCGCGATGAGTCGTGCGCGTCCCTCGCTGACAAGAGAAAACTCCAGATGATATGCTTTGAGTGGATCGGTCACAGACCCCGAAGCCAAAAACACGCCCCGTAAGAAAGAAACCTCGCACGAAGGACAGCGAAAGCCAACAAGGAAATTCGCTTTCCGTGCGCCTTCATCCGCTTTGCGAAGAAAATCGCGAATGGCAGAGGAAGCACAACGAAGCGCAAAGGTTTGGCGTCCCGCGCGTACCATCGGAGTTACCGAGGTATCAGCGTGAAAAATTTTCTCAAGAAGTTCTTTTGCCGTTTTTGCCACGTCTTCTTGATAAAAATAAGAAACAAGCTCCCCTTTTTCAGAATTCTCTTCCCGTGCCGAAATCATAAGACCGAGAAGAAACGCCTTACGGCAACAGGTTTTCTTCTGAGGAAGCGTCAAAAGCTCGGCACATACGTCGTTGGTAAAAGACTTTTTATTTCTCCTTTTCGGTAGCGATAAAGCGCACCTCTCTCGCAAGCGTTACGTTAAAACGCGTACGGACTTCTTCGCGCACTTTTTCTTCGAGCGCAAGCATTTCTTCTGCCGTAGCGTCACCTCGGTTGATGAGAAATCCCGCGTGTTTTTCGGACACCTGAGCACCGCCGATGCAACATCCTTTCAACCCCGCATCTTCAATCAGCTTTCCCGCAAAATATCCTTCGGGGCGCTGAAAATAACTGCCACCGCTGGGATATTCCAAGGGTTGCTTTTCTCTGCGGCTTTGTGCAAATTCTCTCATTTGCGCCTCAATTTCTTCACGGTCTCCTACCGCCAACGAAAGGTTGACGGCAAGGCAAATCCATTCGGGATGCTGCATATAAATACTTTTACGGTATCCGAATTCGTGATCTTCCACGGTAAAAAGCTCCCCCGCCTCGACGTCAAGCGCAAGCGTATTTTCGACCACCGCCGACATCTCACCGCCGTACGCGCCCGCGTTCATAAAGACTGCGCCGCCGACCGTCCCCGGAATTCCCTTGGCAAAGCTAAGTCCCGCAAGGCCTTCCTCAGCCGCCACGGTAGCAAGCTTAGAAAGAGAGGCACCGCATTCTGCGGTTAAGGTCAATCCGTCACGGTGAATCTCGCAAAGGTCTTTGGTTACGATCAGAACAGAAGATAATCTGCCGTCTCCGAAGAGCAGATTTGAGCCGTTACCGATCACCTCGTACGGGATCTTCTGTCCGTGCAAAAAGAGGGCGCTCCCTATCAGCTCTCCGATCGTTTTCGGATAGATTACGAGAGGCGCAACACCGCCGATCCGAAAGGTCGAGAGAGTTTTGAGAGACACCTCGGTTTCAAATCGGATCGACTTCTCCGAAAGAGACGCCGTAATGTTTGGAATTTCATTGGAAATCATTCATTTTCTCCTTGCAGAATCAGCGTTTTTATCTCATCAAAGTTTTGTACGGTATAAGTAATTTTCATCGTATCGGGTGCGGCAACTCCCCTCGGATTATACCAACAGGTATCAATTCCGAAAGCAATTCCACCGCGGATATCCGAGCTGAGCGAATCTCCGACGATGAGGGTTTTCTCCTTGGAAAATCCCGCAATGGAAGACGCCACCGTTTCAAAATAACGGCAGTCGGGCTTTTCATAACCGACATCTTCCGAAATGAATACGCCGTCAAAGAACTCGGAAAGACCGCTTCTCTTCTGACGTTCGCGCTGAATAAAGCCGACGCCGTTGGTTACGATATACATACGAACCTTGCCACGAAGAGCCGCACAAAGCTCCAACGCCCCCTCAATCACGTATCCCTTCCGAGAAAGCGCCTGCATATAGGCGCCGGCAGCCTCTTTCGCATCGTACGCCATTCCGTAAGTCTCGAAAAGAAGCTCGAATCGGCGGTATTTCAACACCTCTTTTTCAATCTCCTTGCGTTCAAGTGCTTTCCATAGGCCGTCGTTGATCTTACTGTAGGTCGCAACCATTTCTTCATCCGCAAAAATACCAAACGAACCAAGAGATTCAACGAGCGCTTCTTTCTCGCTTCGCAAAAAATCCAGAAGAGTCCCGTCCGCATCGAATAAGATTGTATCGTATTGTTTTTTCATAGTAAACCGCCCTTTCTGTTTCTTCTGTTACCATTATACTATCTTTCGCGATTTTTTTCAACCACCCTTGCAAAATTCTTGTGAAATTCGCAAAATACTCTTGAAAAAAAGGGGCGTTTGAGGTATAATATAATGTATATAACTATGTTTTGGGGGCAAAAGAATGAAAAAAGAGCTTAAAATCGGTCTTTTGGGCTTTGGTGCTATGGGAAAAACACACGCTTGGTGTATCCATAATCTTCCCTACTACTATCGTGATCTTCCGTTTTCGGCAAAGATCGCAGGCGTTTGTACCACGACGCAGAAAAAATCCGACGCAGTTGCCTCGGAATTCGGCTTTGACGTTGCCACGACCGACGAGCGTATCCTGATCGACGACCCTACGATCGATATTATCGATATCTGTACCCCAAATATTTTCCACTACGAGACGGCAAAGCGTGCGCTTGCCGCAGGCAAACACATTTACTGTGAAAAGCCACTCTGCGTCACCGCGGAAGAAGCAACCGAGATCGCCGCTCTCTCAGAAAAAAGCGGAAAGATCTGCAAGATTGTCTTCAACAACCGCTATATGGCACCAATCCTTCGTGCCGCCGATTTCATTCGGGACGGTAGACTCGGTCGGATTCTTTCGTTTTCAGTAGAATATCTGCACGACAGCTGTCTTTACACCGAGCGTCCCGCAGGCTGGAAGCAAAACGCCGACGTTTGCGGCGGCGGTGTTCTCTTTGATCTCGGCTCCCACGCAATCGACCTGATTTATTCTCTTTGCGGAGAATTTGAGAGCGTGCTGGGCACGTCGCAAATTGCCTTCCCCACACGTTGCGGCACGGACGGCAACACTTGGCAGACCAATGCCGATGAAGCCTTTTATATGCTCTGTCGCCTTGATTGCGGTGCGGTTGGCACTATCAGCGCAAGCAAGATACACGCAGGGGCTAACGATGATATTTTCCTTGAGATATACGGAGAAAAGGGCGCAATAAAATATTCGCTTATGGATTGCGAATGGCTGCATTTTTACGATAACACGGAAAGCGATTACCCCCTTGGAGGCAACAAGGGCTTCAAGCGCATCGAATGCGTTGGAAGATATGAAGCTCCCGGCGGTATTTTCCCCTCTCCCAAAGCTCCCGTTGGCTGGCTGAT
>JAZOSZ010000179.1:0-2285 GCA_045657365.1 Eubacteriales bacterium | reverse complement strand
CTGTCGGGATCTTCAAATACCTTCGTGGTCGTTGCTTGGCGCAATGCCAGAACCTCGCCCTCGGTAGCATCGGAAATTCGGTAATAGTGGTAGAGCACTCCCGTTTCGGCGTCGGCGTATGCCTGCATCGCGTCCTTGGGGTTCTCTGTGCGCTCATACGTAGCAAGTCCCTTGCCGAAAAAGATCTCGTTGATCTCATACGACGCTTCCACCAGCTCAATAAAGCGCGCCTCGATCTCGGAGTATTCGGGGGGCTTGGAGCAAGAAGTTGCCGCAGGAATCAACAAGACAAGACAAAGGAGTAAACAAAATAATTTTTTCATCATATCCTCTTTTTAAAGCGCGGGGGAATTCTTGGAAAAGAGTTCCCCCGCTGTGGTTTATTCTTCGGTCGTTTCAACGGCGGGAGCTGCCGCTACCTCGGTCGTCTCCCCAACCTCTGTTGCCTCTTCCTCAGGCTCTTCGTGGGGAACTGCCGTAAAGTTCATCAGCTTCTGTCCCTCGCCAAGGCGCATCACAATGACACCGCCTGCGGTTCTGGAGTAGGTGGGAATATCCGAAACGGGCGTACGAATGATCGTTCCGCTGTCGGTAATCATCATCAGATCGTCCTCTTCGGCAACCGTGCGGATACCGCAGAGCAGACCCGTCTTTTCGGTCAGCTTGTGGCAGGTGACACCGTAACCGCCGCGCGTCTTCATCTCGCGGAAGTCCTCAAAGTCGGTGCGCTTACCAAAGCCGTTTTCGGTAATGGTTACCAGACTCTTTCCTTCTTCCACAATCGCAACACCCGTCACGCAGTCATCTCCGCGAAGCTTGATGCCGCGAACACCGCGCGCCGTTCTGC
The DNA here is from genome assembly GCA_045657365.1 of Eubacteriales bacterium. Taxonomy (GTDB): domain Bacteria; phylum Bacillota; class Clostridia; order Oscillospirales; family CAG-272; genus HGM12713. The sequence goes on along the minus strand of JAZOSZ010000179.1, from coordinate 1,438 downwards.
CCATCGGACGAACGTTTGCTTCGGTATAACGAACGGCACTGCCGTATCTTGTAGCAAGAACGATGTCGCACTCCCCGTGCGTGTGCATAACGAAGACAAGCTCGTCGTCCTCGTCCAGATTCAAGGCGATCTTACCGCCCTTACGCTGATATTCATACGCCGAAAGAAGCGTACGCTTGATCACACCGTTCTTCGTCACCATCGTCAGGTATTCGCCCTCGTTGAAGCCTTCCACGCTGATCATCGCGGTAATCTTCTCTTCGGGGAGCATTTCGATGATATTGACGATGTTCGTTCCCTTGGCGGTTCTCGACGCCTCGGGAATCTGATATGCCTTACGCGTGTGAACCTTACCCTTGTTGGTAAACATCATCAGGTAAGAATGGCTGTGAACCGCCATTACCTTTTCCACGAAGTCGTCTTCCTTCGTGTTCATACCGATAATACCCTTACCGCCTCTGTGCTGTGCGGAATAGGTATCGGCGGGCAGACGCTTGATGTAACCTGCATTGGTTACGGTAATCACACAGTGGTGCTTTTCAATGAGATCTTCAAGTTCAATATCGTCGGTTGCCGCAACGATTTCACTTCGTCTTTCGTCACCGTACTTGCGCTTGATCTCACTCATTTCATCCTTGATAATCTGCATAATCTTGGTTTCGTCGGCAAGAATTCCTTCCAGCTCGAAAATCAGAGCGTGCAGTCTTGCCAGCTCGTCCTCAATCTTGTCGCGCTCCAGACCCGTCAGCTTGCCCAGCGTCATTTCAACGATTGCCTGCGCCTGTGCCTCGGAGAGCTGACGAATATTGCCAAGCTCGTTTTCATAGCCGTCCTTGAAGGAAACGGTGAAGAACTCGGACATCAGGCGTTCCTTTGCTTCGGGAATCGACTTCGAGGTCTTCATAATTTCTACGATGCGGTCGATATTATCGAGAGCAATATGATAACCTTCAAAGATGTGCGCTCTCTGCTTTGCCTTTTCCAGCTCGTACTGCACACGGCGGTAAATGACCGATTTCTGGTGGTCGATATACACGTCGAGAATCTGCGGCAAAGAAAGGATCTTCGGCTCATTGTTGACCAGCGCAAGCATATTGATCGCGCAAGTATCCTCGAGCTGAGAATATTTATAGAGCTGATTGAGAATCACCTGTCCATTGGCGTCTCTGCGATATTCAATGACGATGCGCATACCGTCTCTGCCCGACTCGTCGCGCATATCGGTAATGCCCTCGACACGCTTTTCTCTTGCCAGTGCGGCAATTGACTCGCAAAGTACACTTTTGTTGACCTGATAGGGAATCTCGGTGATAATGATGCGATGCTTGTCCTCTTCGATCTCAGCCTTTGCGCGGACCTTGATGTGACCCTTACCCGTCGTGTATGCCTGAATAATGCCGTTCACACCGTAAATCGTCGCATAGGTCGGGAAATCGGG
>JAZOSZ010000178.1:0-4876 GCA_045657365.1 Eubacteriales bacterium | reverse complement strand
GCTACGATCCGACTTGATTTCATCACGGGAAGCTCGGCTTTGCCCGCGAAATAACGCACGTCCTTTACAGGCATATAGATCATCGGGCGAACCATCGTAATATCGGTATTCGAGAGATAGGTTACAGGCTGAAAGCACCCGATTCTGCCCTCGTAAAAAAGATTGAGCATAAAGGTCTCCACCACGTCGTCAAAATGATGTCCGAGCGCTACGGTCGTACAACCAAGCTCCTTGGCGCCGCGATAGAGCGCGCCGCGGCGCATCTTCGCGCAAAGGGAGCAGGGATTCTTTTCCTTACGAACGTCAAAAATCACTTGAGAAATCTGTGTGGGAATGATATGGTACGGAACGCCAAGGCGCTCGCAAAGTGCCGAAATTGCGGAAAAATCCGCGCCCTCAAAGCCCATATCGACCGTAATGGCACAAAGCTCGAATTTTTTGGGATAAAAGCGCTGAAGATCCGCGAGCGCGCAAAGAAGCGTCAGCGAATCCTTCCCCGCCGAAACGCCCACTGCGATCTTATCTCCCTCGCGAATCATTTCATAGTCGTCCACCGCGCGGCGAACGTAGCTCAACACTCGTTTGATATGTTCCATTTACTCTCTTCCTTCGTAAAAGCTCATCGTATCGTAAATTTTTTGCGCCCGTGCACTCAGCGTCCTCGTTCCCATCTTATCGGTCGAATCGTGCAATATCAGCGGCGGAAGAATACGAAGCGACGGCGCGCCCCCCTTCGTTGCCGAGATCAAAACCATCGAAGGCTCGGTATGGGCGTCGGCGTGAACGAAAATCATCGTCTTCGGCTCCAAAGCATTTTTTTGCAAAGCACTCATCAGCTCGGAAAGTCGGTCGGGGCGAAACACGCAATAGAAGCGTCCCCCGTATTTGAGCAATCGCGCGGCGGCAGCGCAAAAATCTCCGATATTCCCGCAAACCTCGTGACGCGCAATATATTTTCCGTCCGATTGATTCCTTTTTCCGCTATCGGTTCGCATATAGGGCGGATTGGCAAATACAACGTCAACTTCTCCCCCGATCTCCTCGGGGCAAAAATCACGAAGATCGGTACAGCGCACAAAAACACGCTGTTCCATTCGGTTGAGAAGCACGTTGCGGGAAGCGAGCGTGGCAAACTCCTCCTGTACCTCCACTGCCCAGATCTTGGCAAACCGATCTTTCGCCGCACAAAGCAGAGAGACAATTCCCGTGCCCGTGCCGAGCTCCACGGCGCGCGCACGTTTTTGCGGACGCAAAAACGCCGCCAGAAGATAAGCATCCGTTCCAAAAGTCAGTCCGTCTTTTTTCTGAATCAGTGAAATTTTTTCATTGACCTCATCGAGTCGCTCGTTTTCCGAAAGCGTCGGCATTTTCTCTCTCCCTTCGATCAAAATCAAAAACAAACGGACCGATATGCTCCGCATACCGATCCGTTTGTTTGTATCCGTATGTATTCAGGATAATCCGAAATCACTCAGCAACGGGAGCAGCAACGGGGCAAGCATCTGCGCAAGCGCCGCACTCGATGCATTCGTCAGCATTGATCTCGTACTTCGTATCGCCTTCCTTGATTGCGCTAACAGGGCAAGCCTCTGCACAAGCGCCACAAGCGATGCACTCATCGGTAATCTTGTATGCCATCGTAAAATTCCTCCATATTTTTCATAATTTTTTCAAAAGTCAATCGGCAGATCGCTCTGCCTTTCTTATATTGTATCACAATAATTCAAAATTGCAAGAGTAAATTGAATATTTTTTGCAATTTTTTCGCTTTTTTTCACGATTTTCTCGCAAAATTCACATTTTTTCACAGTTTGCCCCTCAAAGCTTCCATTTTTGCCGATAAAATCGTAGGAAAAAGTCAATGATAAAAAAAGACATTTTTCGAGAAAAATGTCTTTTTTGAAATATATTAGTCGGGATACACAAAACGAACCGACAGGATTTCGGGCGGATTGAGCGGGTATTCTCCAAACACCTGCACCGCGGCAAGCTTATCGAGCGTCTCGATTCCCTCGATCACCTCGCCGAACGCGGCGTATTCTCCGTCGTACTCGGGAATGTCCTTCAGGCAGAAGAAGAACTGGCTGCTTGCCGAATCGTAATCGTCATCATATCTTGCCATAGAAACGACACCGCGCTTATGCAAAAGCGTGTTGTCAAATCCGTTGGCAGAAAATTCACCAACCACCGACGTATCAGCGCCACCCGTTCCGTCCCCCTTTGGATCTCCCGTCTGAACGAGCATCCCTTCAACGACACGGTGGAACGTAAGGTGCTTGTAAAAGTCTTCCTTGACTAATTTTTTAAAATGATCCACCGTCTTGGGCGCTACCTCGGGATAGAGCGCAATGATCATCGATCCGTAGCCCTTGGTATTGATACGAACGTAGTCGGTCGGCTCGTTGTCGGGAGAAAAACGGTAGATCACCTTGTCATCTTCCTCATTCTCGTCCTCTTTTTTCTTCGTATCTTCGGTCTGAGGCTCAGAATCGGGATCCTCGTCCTTCTGTGTGTTACAGCCCGCAAAGGTAAACATCATCGTAAGTACCGTCAAAAGCGCCAAAAAAAGCGCTAACAATCTTTTTCCTTGTTTCATCGTAACCTCTCCTTTGGTTTTCTGTTGATTATATTATAACATAAGACCAAGAAAAAAACAAGTTTTTTTCTTTACAAATCCACAAAATTATGCTATACTGAAAATACCAATTTGTAAAAGTTCTTCAAAAAGGAGTTCTTATGAAAAAAATACTTTTTCTTTTTCTTACACTCTTGATCGTCACGAGTATGATTCTGACCTCATGTGACGTGAGCGTCACCGTGAAGCAGGACGATCCGTCCCAAGGAGATCAATCCCCGTCGAACGAAGACGAGAACGACAATGCGAACCCCTCGGATACCACGAACGAGGATACCTCAGGAGATACCAATGAGGACAACTCGGGAGGCACCAACGAGGATACCTCGGGGGACACCAATGAGGACAACTCGGGGGATACCAACGAGGACAACTCGGGCAACACCAACGAGGATAACTCGGGCGACACCAATGAGGACAACTCAGGGGACACCAACGAGGATAACTCGGGAGGCACCAACGAGGATAACTCGGGCAACACCAACGAGGACAACTCGGGGGATACCAATGAGGATAACTCGGGCAACACCAATGAGGATAACTCGGGCAACACCAATGAGGATAACTCGGGCAACACCAATGAGGATAACTCGGGCAACACCAATGAGGATAACTCGGGCGACACCAATGAGGACAACTCGGGGGATACCAACGAGGATAACTCGGGCGACACCAATGAGGATAATACCGGTAATAATACCGAGAACAACGACGATTCGGGCAATACACAGCAACCTCCTGCCTGCACACACAGCTACGAAACCGAGGTCATTCCAATGACGCTCACGTCGCAGGGATATCTGACGAAGAGCTGTACTCTCTGCCCCGATTCTTACCTTTCTCTGCAATATGACGACTACGTCACCTCGCTCGGGGCAATCGCGGCAGCCTCCGAAACGGCAGTGATCGAAGGAACGGCGCTTGAGATTCTCGCCGTCGGCACAACGCACTATTTCCACGCCAAGGAGATCGGTGAAGCCGTACTGAGCGATGGAGAGCTTTCCTATCGCATCGTCGTCGAAAAGGCAAAGATCAATCTGATTGTCATTATGGGACAGAGCAACTCGGTTGCCTGGACGCACCAGCTCTTTGAGGGCGCACTTTCGGATATTTCCTCACCCCTCGGCGCATCTTACCTCTGGAAAAAGAATTCCACCGCGCCGAGCAATTATACGCAAACAACGCGCGGATTCCACTCCACACTCCTCGCAGAGCTTTACGCGCAAAGTCTTGCGGCAGGGGAACCCGTGAAAAACGTTCTTGTCTGGGAAGATGGCGTCACCAGCACCAGCGGTCAGTCAATCACAGGTTGGGCATCCGAAACGGCAGTTACGCAGGATACGCTCGACACCGTAACGATGACCAAGGCGTGTGCAAGCTACTATACAAGCTCGCAAAACCGTTCCAAATACGAGATCGTTTCCCGCGGAATGTATTGGCTTCAGGGCGAGATCGACGGCTCGACCGAAACACCCGACCACGAGCCGATGAACCCTGCCACCTATGAAGCTTGCTTTATGAAAATGTGGCGTGAGCTCCGCAAAGCGGGACTCAAGTACGTCGCCTTCCTGCGCGTTCGCGGAGACGTGGCAGATAACCAAACTCCGAATGCTGACACCCCCGACCACAACGATATCGACTACACCACTTCCCTTGCGGCACAGCTCAAAATGATTGCAGAGAACGACAATTTCTACCTCGCAACCTCGCTGACCGAGGATTGGGTAGGTGCGGACGATTCCGAACACACGGTCAAGATCGAAAATTATATTACACTGATGAATTATTACAGCGGCGGTGAACGCTTTGAAGACGAGTACGGCAACGTCGCAACCTACGCTGACGGCACGCTGACAACCTCAATGCCGGAGCTCTTCGGCTCGATCAACTACTGCCACTACGGAAAGTTCGGCTATACCCTCCTCGGTGCCGACGCCGCGTACAATATGTACCGCGCGCTCCACGGCGAGAGCTTTGCCATCGTTCAGGGCGATACCTCGGGAAGCCCCACGACACAGACGACGGCAAGTACAGGAGAAACCAAGACGATTGATATCTCCGCAATGACCGAGGATATCGTCTTCCGTGCCGCAGACGGAAGCACCGCAGGAACGCTGACGATCACCGTCAAGGACGGGGAGACCGATATCACCGAAGCAGTAACGATCGCCGAAGGCGCACACCTCGGCGCACTGAACGTCGAAACGCTGAAGACCTATGACAACGTAACCGTCACAGTCA
>JAZOSZ010000177.1:0-4020 GCA_045657365.1 Eubacteriales bacterium | reverse complement strand
AAAGCGAAAGTCCGAGCCACGCAACAAGCACCACGGCAAGCGCACCGCCTTTGGACATTCCGCCGACAAAATCCAGAGGATAGAGATTCAAAAACCAATGAAACACCGTCAGATAGTAGCCGTAAAAGAAGAAACAACCGTAGCCGTAGAGCGTACGAAGACGCACCGCGTCGTCTGAGGCAAATCGGAAAAGGAAGAGACACGCAGGCACAAGCGTCAGCCATTCGAGAAATCCAACCGTAGGAAATACGAGCGTCAATCCCGTCAGAACGGCACTCGCCGCAAGCAAGAGTAAGCGAAGCTTTTTCTGCTTCATTTCCAAAAGCTCTTTCATTGTCGTCTTCTCCTTTCCACGTATATTTCAAATTTATTGATCGTTTACAAACCAAATTTCTTTTTTATCCAGAGAAAAGCTCTTTCCTTCAAGATATGACAAAGCATTTTCTCCCTCGGTACGGTCAAAGCAGAGCCGATAGGCGTAGAGCGCCTGATATTTATAGCCTCTTTGCTTTTCCTCGCGGTTGACACCGTATTTTCCGTCACCCAGCAAAGGGTGTCCGATATAGGAAAGATGCGCACGGATCTGATGCGTCCGCCCCGTCACAAGCTCGACCTCAAGTAGTGCCTCATTTCCGCGGCGTTCGAGCACTCGGTATTTCGTAATAATCTCTTTTGCTCCCGCAAAAGGCTTCTCACGCACCTCGACGCGGTTGTCGGCGCTGTTCTTGCGCAGATAACCGTGAAGCGTCGCCTTCTCGGGACTTGGGATTCCGTGTACCAGACACAGATAAAATTTGGAAAGCTCGTCGTTGCGAATCTTTTCGTTCATCACGCGGAGCGCTTCCGCGTTCTTCGCGGCAATCACGATACCGCCCGTATTGCGGTCAATTCGATTACAGAGCGCAGGGGCAAAGGACTGCTCCTCCTCGGGATCGTATTCACCCTTCTGATAGAGATATGCTTGAATATGCATAATCAGGGTGTTTTCCGACGCCGCCGTATCCTCGTGTACAAGCACCCCGGGACGCTTATTGAGAAGAAGAATATTATCGTCCTCGTAGACAATATTCAGCTTCGGCTTGATTCTCGCAAGCGCGCTCTCGTCCTTTTCGGGGGAATCGAAGAACTCCTCGCGGATAAAGAGCTGGATCTCGTCCCCCTCACAGAGCATATACTTCGGCTCACACCGTTTGCGATTGACTTTGATTTTTTTCGTTCGGATCAGCTTATACATCATCGAGGTCGGCAACCCCTTGACCGCTTTGCCAAGGAATTTATCGAGTCGCTGTCCCGCATCGTTTTTCTGAATGGTAAGAATTCTCATCCTTTGCCGTCCTTCCGTTTCATTCCTTTTTATTATAATCGATTTTCATCTTCTTTGCAAGAGGATTTTATAAATTTGGCGTCGGGTGTTTACAAAAGAGAAAAATCGTGATAAAATAAAAGATAAGAACTATTCGGAGAAAAATTATGCTGCAAAAAACCGTTGGAATTTATACCCTTGGCTGCAAGGTCAATCAGTACGAATCCGAAGCGATTGCCGAGGAGCTTGCACGCGAGGGATTTACCGTTGCGCCGCCCTCTGAGGTCTGCGACGCCTATCTCATCAATACCTGCACCGTTACCGCCGAATCGGATCGCAAGGCGCGTCAGTTTATTCGCCGCGCCATTGCAAAAAATCCCGATGCCTTCGTCGTAGTGACGGGATGCTTTGCTCAGACCTCTGCCGAGGTGATCGCCTCCATTGAGGGAGTTGACGCCGTAGTGGGAAACACCGAAAAGCTCGGTGCGGTACGCGAGCTTTGCCGTCTGTGGCAAGAAGGCAAAAAAAGCCGAACGCCTATGATCTCGGTTTCCGAGATCGACAGTGCTCCCTTTGAAAAAATGCAGATCCGTTCCTTTGAACGTACCCGCGCCTATATCAAGATTGAGGACGGCTGTGAGAGTCACTGCACCTACTGCATCATTCCCTCGGCGCGTGGCAAAATCCGTTCCAAAGCCCCCGAGGACGTCCTTGCCGAGGTAACGGCGCTGACCGAGAACGGTTGCCGCGAGATCGTACTGACGGGCATTGAAACGGCGTCGTACGGAAAAGATCTCGAACATACCGATCTTGCGTCTCTCCTGGAGAAGATCGACAAAATCAAAGGCATTGGCAGAATTCGCCTCGGTTCGCTGGACCCCTCGCTCATTCGTCCCGAATTTGTCCACCGCATTGCCCGCCTTTCCTCCCTCGCTCCGCATTTTCATCTTTCCCTGCAAAGCGGAAGCAGTCGGATTCTGGCAAAAATGAAGCGAAAATATAACGCTGAGCAGGCAATGCGCGCAATAGAGCTTCTACGCGAAGCCATTCCCAACGTCAAATTCACAACCGACGTCATCGTGGGGTTTCCCGAGGAAAGTGACGAAGACTTTCTCGAAACGAAAGAATTTCTACGCCGCGCACGGTTTTTAATGGTACATATTTTCCCCTACTCCAAGCGCAAAGGAACGCCTGCCGCCGTGATGTCACAACAGGTTCCCGACGAAGTCAAGCGCCGCCGTCTGCACGAGCTCGAAGCCGTTGCCGCAAGCACGCGCAGAGAACTTCTCGAAGAAGCGATCACCACTTCGCCCGTCACCGAGGTTCTGTTTGAGACCTATGAAAACGGCACGGCTTACGGTCATACCGCTGATTTTTTGGAAGTGGCAGTACCGTCCGACCGACCTCTGCACGGAGAACTCGGCTCGGTTCGCTTACAATCGACCGACGGAACGCTTTGCTTGGGAGAAAAACTCTGAGCTTTTCCCTCTTTTCGTAAAAAAATTCGTTTCCTGAAAAAAATTTTTCAAAAAACTCTTGCATTTTTATTTTGAATATGATATAATAGCAAATGTTCTATGAAAATCAACGAGTAACGCACGATCGAACGCTCTTCGTTCGGCTTGTACACATAAGGAGGTGTCAATATGGCAAAGTGCAGCATCTGCGGAAAGGGTGTCGTTTTCGGACAGGCCGTTTCCCACTCTCATCGTAAAACCAACAGATCTTGGAAGCCCAATATTCGCAAGGTAAAGGCAATTGTTGACGGTACACCCAAGACCGTTGCTGTTTGCTCCCGTTGCCTGCGTTCCGGTAAGATCACCAGAGCGTAAGTTTTTGGATTGCAACTATAAAAAGCAGTTTTCGTTTCGGAAAACTGCTTTTTATTTTTTATTTTTTGGAAAAAATCGCGCTTTTCGATTGACATTTTCCGAGTTTCGTGTATAATATTAAATTGAGGCATTATGCTGACAGATTGTTTTTGAAAGAGAGAAACAGGATGGAACAGTTATATTACAAAACGAAGATCGCGGGACTTGACCGCGCGCTTCCCCTTTGCCCCATCAGTGATACGCTGATGATCGGCGCGTTTGTCATTTTCGGAGACCCCGAGCTCACCACCGCTTGTGCCGAAGCACTTCTTGCCCGCGCCCCCGAGTACGATTATCTCATCTCTGCCGAAGCGAAAGGAATTCCGCTGGTGCACGAAATGGCACGACTTGCGGGCAATCAGAAATATTTTCTGGCAAGAAAAGCACCCAAGCTCTATATGACGGGCGTGTTTGAAGCAGAGCTTCGTTCGATCACAACGGCAAAGGATCAAAAGCTGTACCTCGACGTGGCCGATGCCGAGCTGATGCGCGGCAAAAAGATCCTCATCGTAGACGACGTTATCTCGACCGGCGAGTCGCTCCGTGCGCTGGAGCATCTCGTAGAAAAGGCGGGCGGTATCATCTGCGGTAAAATGACCGTATTTGCCGAGGGCGATGCACAGAACCGCGAGGATCTGATCTACCTCGAAAAGCTCCCCCTGTTTGACCTCGAGGGGAATATTATTGGGTAACATATACCTGTAAATTTGGGTTTATCGGTGCGATGGAAACTCAAACACCTCTGTAAGCCTTGGAAGCACGGGGGCGAAGCGTGCAGGGAGAATTGGCACATTGCGCCAATTCAGCCAGCCCGGTGGGCTGGCCGCGGGGCCTGACGCTTACGAA
>JAZOSZ010000176.1:0-2172 GCA_045657365.1 Eubacteriales bacterium | reverse complement strand
CCTTTTCGATCTGATCCATTACCTCCTCGACCGTAACGTCGCGGCCGACCGTTTTCACTTTATCACCGACCCTCATGGTCTGCACGTCCCATTCCTGCGATTCGGGATTACAGCACCACCGACATCGCAAGGGACAACCCTTGAGAAATACGATCGTGCGCACGCCCGGTCCGTCGTGAATCGAAAAGCGTTGAATATTAAAAATTCTGCCCTTCGTTTCCAATAAAGAGGATTCCATCGGAATTTTTCTTTCTCAACCCCAAGCCTCAAAAGCCCTGCTGCTCGGTTCGGTTGATAATATCCTCCTGCAAGCCCTTCGACAGCGTGGTGAACAGGGCAGAATATCCTGCCACTCTGACAACCAAGGACTTGTATTTTTCGGGATGTTTTTGTGCATCACGCAGAGTTTCACGACTGACGACGTTGAACTGCATGTGGCTTCCCTTTTGGTCGAAATAGCCGCGAACGAGTGCCGCAAAGCTTTCCAGACCGCTCCGTCCCTCGAGTGCCGAAGGATGGAATTTCATATTAAAGAGCGTACCGTTCGAGGCAATGTAATGGTCGAGTCTCGATACCGAGTTTGCCGAAGCGGTCGGGCCCTTGACATCGCGTCCCGCCGCAGGAGAAACTCCGTCGGCAATCGGTGTAAAGGCAAGTCGACCGTCAGGAGTAGCGCCTGTCTGCGCACCCAGCGGCACGTTTGCCGACACGGGGTAAAGTCCTGCTTGGAAGATTCCGCCGCGAGGATTCTTGTACTGCTCCATTGGCTTGGTGTAGGTATACGCCATCTCACGGGCAAAGAGATCGATCTCGTCCTCGTCGTTTCCGAATTTCGGAAGCGCCGCGATATCCTCAAGAAGCGCCGCGTACTGTTTCTTTTCTTCCTCGGACGCCTTGTTTGCCTTCACCGTAAGATAGACCGTCTTGATGTCCTCTTCGGTCAGCGCCTTGCCCGAAGCCACAATCGACGCCGCCACCTGCGCGGTCAGCTTTGCCGCCATTTGCGAATCCATTTCCTGACCGAAGTTCGCTTCCAGCGCCTTTTTGAAGAAGCCGAGCGTGTATTTCTTATCCTCAAAAACCAGCTTCTTGACGGCATACATACCGTCGGTCACGTTGGCAATACCAAAGCCCTGCGGTCCTGTGAAGTTGTAGATCGCTCCGCCTTCCTGCAAGCTCTTTCCTCTGCCGATACAGTCTTCCACCATCGAAGACTGGAACGGAAGCGGGCAGCGTTCGGCGTGTGCTACGTCAATCGCATTATCGGCACCGACCAGCAGTTCGATAAAATAATTCATCTGCGCGCGATAAGCGGCTTCAAATTCTTCGTAGGTGCGCATCGTTTCGACCTCACCCGTGCGAGGACCGATCTGAACGCCTTTGTCCTTACCGTTCGAGAAAACAAGCTCGAGCGGACGGCACATATTGAAGAACGCCGCGTCGTGCCAACCGTCGGTCTTTGCCGCCTTTTGCGGCTCGACACAACCGATAATATTGTAATCTCTTGCGTCTTCGAGCGAAAGTCCTCTGCTCTGCAACGCGGGAATGATCACCTCGTCGTTGTAGTAGGCAGGAAAACCGATGCCCGTCCTTGTCAGTTCTGCCGCGCGGATCAGAAATTCGTGCGGCGTTCCGTTCCATACACGGACCGAGAAGGAAGGCTGCGGCAGGAAGACGTGTTCGGTCGCCGTAACCGACATAAACGAAAGATCGTTGGTCGCGTCGCGTCCGTACTTGTCCTGACCGCCGGCAATCAGATTCTGGAATAGGCTGTATCCCGCAAAGCCCTCGGCAGACGCCGCGTCACGAACCTTGTTGAGGTCGTTGAGCTTGACCCAGATACAATCCATCAGCTCCTGCGCTTCTTCGCGCGTCAGCTTCCCTGCGTCGAGGTCTTTTTTATAATAAGGATACATATATTGGTCAAATCGTCCGGGCGAGATCGAATGTCCGCTCGATTCGATCTGCAGAAGCATCTGCACGAACCAGAAGGACTGACACGCCTCGCGGAAGCTCTTTGCTCCGTACTCGGGAACCTCACGGCAGACCGCCGCGATCTCCTCCAGCTCTTTTCTGCGTCGAACGTCGGCAGTCGTCTTTGCCATCTGCGAGGCAAGCTCGGAATATCTCTTTGCGTAAGCGATCGCCGCCTCGCAGCTGATAATCACCGCC
>JAZOSZ010000175.1:0-4331 GCA_045657365.1 Eubacteriales bacterium | reverse complement strand
CTTTCACCCGATGCGGTCGTTCTCGTTGCCACGGTACGCGCCCTCAAGTATAACGGTGGCGTTCCTAAGGCAGAGCTTGCTACGGAGAATCTCGAAGCACTGAAGAAGGGCTCGGTCAACCTCGAAGCTCATATTGACAATCTCCGCAAATTCGGTCTGCCCGTTGTCGTTGCGATCAACCGTTTCGGAACCGACACCGACGCAGAACTGGAATATATTCGCACGGTATGCCGTGAAAAGGGTGCCGATTTCGCCCTCTCCGAGGTTTTTGCCAAGGGTGGCGAAGGCGGTTTGGAGTTGGCAGAAAAGGTCATCGCCGCGTGTGAAAAGGAAAAAGATTTCCACTTTATGTACGAGGATGAGATGTCGATCAAGGAAAAGATCGAAGCCGTTGCCACGAAGATCTACGGTGCGGACGGCGTCAAGTTTGACGCGACTGCTGCCAAGGCGCTCGCTGAAATCGAGGCACTCGATCCCGCGTACGCCCGTCTGCCGATCTGTATGGCAAAAACGCAGTATTCTCTCTCCGACGACGCCGCCAAGCTCGGACGTCCTTCGGGCTTTACGCTCACCGTCCGCGAGGTCAAGCTCTCGGCAGGTGCCGGCTTTATCGTCGTTCTGACAGGTGCTATTATGACGATGCCCGGTCTTCCCAAGAAGCCTGCGGCGTACTCGATCGACATTGACAATGACGGAAACATCACGGGTCTTTTCTGAGATGCAACCACTGACAATACCCGCACTTCTTTCGAGCGAGTCTCCCGAAGAAACCGAAGCAATCGGCGCGACTCTTGCCGACCGAATCCTCTCGGATCATTCCCTTCCGCATTTTGTCGCGCTCTACGGCGACCTCGGTGTAGGAAAAACCGCCTTGATTCGCGGTTTTACCTCTCGTATCGCGCCGAACGCGCGCGTCAAATCCCCGACCTTTTCGCTCGTTCACGAATACCGCGGAACGCCTCTTTCGGTCTTTCACTTTGATCTCTACCGCATAGAGAGCGAAGACGAGCTCTATTCGATCGGATTTTACGATTATCTGGAGCGCCCCGGCATTTGTCTGACCGAATGGAGTGAGAAGATCGAATACGCCCTACCCGACCGTTATCTTCGGGTAGAGATCCTAAAAAATTCCGCCGAGCGAGTCGATGCGCGCGAATTGCGCATTACACCCGTCGGATTTGATGTTACGGAGTCTTTATGAAAATTCTCTCTCTGGATAGCTCTGCCACCGTTGCCACCGTCGCGCTCTGCGAGGACGAGAAGCTCTTGGCGGAGTCTACCCTCAACAACGGCAACACGCATAGTGAAACACTGCTTCCGATGATCGAAGCGCTGCTTCGTTCCTACGGAATCACCGTCCGCGAGGTCGACCTCTTTGCCGCCTCGTCGGGCCCGGGCTCCTTTACGGGAGTCCGTATCGGTGCCGCCACCCTCAAGGGGCTGGCATTTGGCTCGGGAAAACCCTGCCTCGGAGTTTCCACGCTCGAAGCAATTGCCGAAAATCTTACGGTGCGCGCGGGGCTAATCTGTCCCGTAATGAACGCACGGCGCTCGCAGGTCTATACAGCGCTCTTCCGCTCGGACGGAACTACCCTGACGCGGCTGCGAGACGACGAGGCAATCTCGATCGAAGAGCTCGACGGGATTCTTTCAACCTACGGTGAGGCTGTCAGCTTTTGCGGTGACGGCGTGGGCGTCACGCTCCCCGCACTGAAAAAAACGGTAGCGCTTCCCGTTCCCGACCGTCTTTTGCATCAGTCAGCGTACTCGGTGGCACAGGTTGCCCTTCGTGCTTACCGTACAGGCGTTCGGACGAATGATGCAGAATTCACCGTCACCTATCTTCGCCCTTCTCAGGCAGAGCGGAATTATCTCGAAAAACAAGCCGCGAAGAAGGACTGAATACAAAAAACAAATTTGATTGATACTATAAAAAAGGAATTATTGCTATGAAAATCGTACTTGGCTGTGACCACGCAGGATATATGATCAAGGACGCGGTCATCGCGCATATTCAAGAAAAAGGACACGAGGTAGTCGAGGTAGGAACCTTCTCTGCCGATAGCTGTCACTACCCGATTTTTGCTCACGCTGCCTGCGAGAAAATTCTTGACGGCACTTGCGAATTGGGCATTCTGATCTGCGGCACGGGCATTGGAATGTCGATTGCCGCCAACAAGCACGACGGCATTCGCGCCGCTTGCTGCTCGGACGTCTTCTCCGCCCGCCTCACACGCGAACACAACAACGCTAACGTTCTCTGCTTTGGCGAACGTGTGGTCGGACTCGGTCTGGCACTCGATCTTGTCGACGCCTTTCTTGGTGCCACTTACGCGAACGGCGGAAACCACTTAACGAGAGTGAATATGCTCTCCGAGATTGAAAAAGGAACTTTTTAAGGATTTCATCTACTCCATTCCAAAGGGGGATTTTCACCTTGTGTATAAAAAAAGTAGCGGGGGTTCTCCGCGCAATCAGCGGTTCTGACCACCCCAAAAACTTCACTTCGGCAATCATTGCCGCCGCAGGATTTTCCGAGCGGTTTGGCGGAGAAAAAACCAAGCAAACGACACTTCTTTGTGATGAACCCGTTCTGCTTCACACGCTCAAAGCCTATCTCGAAGCCGACTGTATTCACGAAATTATTATCGTTGCCCGCCGCAACGAAATGGCTGAGTGGGAAGCGCTTCGTCTTCGGTACGGATTAACGAAGCCGATCAAGATCGTCGCAGGCGGACACACTCGTCAGGCGTCGGTGATGAACGGACTGGATGCTGTCCACGAAAAATCGAAATACGTTGCCATTGCCGATGCAGCTCGCTGTCTGATCACCGCGGACGATATCACGGCAGTTTGCCGTGCGGCGTACAAATACAAGGCGGCAACAGCGGCACATCGCTCCACCGACACCGTCAAGCTTGCCGATGCGAAGGGCTTTATCGACCGTACTCTCGACCGCAACACCGTATGGTTGGCGCAGACACCGCAGGTCTTCAAGACCAAGCTCTACCGTGCGGCAGCGTACACGGCGTTCAAAAAGGGATTTGAGGGGACCGACGATAATTCGTTGGTCGAAGCGATCGGTCATCCGATTCGTCTGGTCGAATGCGGTGCACAGAATATCAAAATCACCGTTCAAGAAGATCTTGCCGTTGCGGAAGCAATTCTGAACGAAAGAAAGAAATGGGAGACGGAAGAATGATGCGCATCGGTCACGGATATGACGTTCACCGTCTGGTGGAACATCGGAAATTGATTCTCGGCGGCGTGGAAATTCCTTACGAGAAGGGACTTCTCGGTCATTCGGATGCCGACGTACTTCTCCACGCGATCTCGGATGCACTCCTCGGCGCGGCGGCACTGGGAGATATCGGAAAGCATTTTCCCGATTCGGATCCCGCCTACAAGGATGCCGACAGTCTTATGCTTCTGCGCAAGGTCAATTCGCATCTCAAGGTGGCAGATTACCGCGTCGTCAATATTGACGCGACGGTGCTCGCGCAAGCACCAAAGCTTGCACCGTACATTCTACCAATGCGCAAAAACATTGCCCGTGCGCTTGGCGTGGAGCTTTCCGCCGTCAGCGTCAAGGCAACCACAGAAGAAGGTCTTGGTTTTACCGGCGAAGGTCTTGGCATTGCCGCACACGCGGTCTGCCTGATCGAAACACAGGATAACACCAAAACAAAATAAAAAATATTGAAAAAGGAGTTCATTATGAGCAAACTTGGAGTAAAGGTTCTGATTTATCAGGACACCGACATTCTGGCAAAGCTGAAAGAGGTCAAGGAATACGGCTTTGAGTGCTGTCAGATGGATATCTGGGACACCGCCCTCTACACCGATGAAAAGGCAAAGGAAATCAACGACGCCGTTGCCGAAACGGGGGTTGAGATTTCGTCCCTTTGGGCAGGCTGGTCCGGTCCCGGCTCGTGGAGCTTCCACGCAGGTCCTATGACGCTGGGCCTTGTTCCCACCGCGTACCGTATGCAGCGCACCGAGGAGTTGATTATGGCAGGTAAATTTGCTACAAAAATCAACGTACCCAGAGTCGCAACGCACGTCGGATTTCTTCCCGAAAACATGAACGATCCCGAATATCTCGGCATCGTTGCTGTCATTCGTCATATCGTAAGTATCTATAAGAAGCTCGGCATCTGCTTCCTGTTTGAAACCGGTCAGGAAACCCCCATTACCCTGCTCCGCGTCATCGAGGAAGTTGCAATGGACGGCAAGTATGACAACATCGGTATCAATATGGACACCGCAAACCTCATTCTCTACGGCAAGGCAAACTCTGCCGATGCGATCACGGTCTTCGGTAAGTACGT
>JAZOSZ010000174.1:0-2329 GCA_045657365.1 Eubacteriales bacterium | reverse complement strand
ATCTGCTCGAACATTTCACTGCCCGAGGTTGTTTGTACGAACTTAACGTTGTCGAAGATCATACGAAGTCCGTGCGCCAGAAATCCTGCGAGCGAGGATGAAGCGCGAACGCCGAGAATATAAATATCACGGGCACCGACGATTTTTTCTACGGCATTCTCAAAGGCATCGCGGTCGATGTCTTCGAGCGTATGTTTGATTTTATCGGCGTCCCCGAGCAGAACCTTCGAGAGGACGTCACCGTCACCGATAAGATTATTCGTGACTTCGATTCTCTGAAAGGACGTCAGCTTGGTGCGGACGATTTCCTGTAGTGCGTGCTGAAAATCGGGATATCCCGCAAAGCCAAGCACAATGGCAAAACGGACGACGGTCGATTCCGAAACGTGTACGATTGAGCCGAGCTTCGATGCGGTCATATATGCCGCCTTGTCATAATTTTCAAGAATGTATGCTGAAATGAGCTTCTGTCCCTTGGAAAAGGACGGTATTCCTGCTTCGATCTCAGCCAGAAGATTTCGTTTCATAAAAGTTCTCCCGTAGAGTTAATCTTGGGGCGCGGTCATACGAATCAAAAGTGTGCGGTCGTCGGGGGTATCTCCCTTCAGCGCCGCTTTGTTACGGCGGATTTCTCCGCATTTTTCGCAACGGTGAATGACGATGAATCCTTTTTTGGGATCGGGTTCGGTGCGAATGGGACGGAGCGCTCCGCGGCAGGGGTTGGCGCGGTCTCCGGGGTTGATATCCACGTGGAGTGACCAGAGGCAGTACGGACAGTGGTTGCGCGAGGTGTAGCCGAGCGGCGGAACTTCACGTCCGCAATGCGCACAGACGAAGGAATCGTCGTTTTTGGTAAATCGTTTTTGTTCCATTTTCAGTCCTCACCGTAAGCGCGAAGTGCCTTCTTTTCTGCTCCCGACAGCTTGACACGTTCGGTTTTCGCAATTCGGTCGTAGAGGCAGAGAGAGCCGTAGGGCTTTTCGTCGTAATTGACATCGCCTACGTAATAGACATCAGCGTAAACCATCAAAAGCTCGTCGTTTTCCAGAAGCTCTTCGAGCGAAATCTCGGCTTCGTCCAGATCAAAGATCAAACGGCGGAAATTATAGAGATTTTTCTTGTCTGCCGTCGATGCGCTTGCGGGGACGCGGACGAACTTGACGGTGTCAAGATCCTTGGTGTCGTCTTTGTTTTCGGGCGTCAGATCAATGGCAAATAACAGCGTAACGTCAAAGAGCTCGTCGTCTCGCGAAGGTGTTTCGGAAAGCTCCTTATCTTCGACCAGTGAGTTGATCGTTGAATTGTTGTAGCGGAAGGTGATCTGAATCTGATTTGCCGCAGGAATAAAGACGCTGTCGGTGATGGCAAAGTAGCCGTAATTGGTTTCCGTGCGCGTGATCATATCCAGATTTTGTTTGAACATATAAAGATCGTCGCCTTCTTGCTCGTAGGCGGCGGCAACCTTGTCATTGAGAGTAACGCCTTCCATCGTTTTCGGATTTCCCGAGGAGAACACTCTCCATAAAAGGAAGAAGATCACCGAGAAAATCAGCATATAGAAGAGAATTTTCACGGTTTTTCCGAAAATACGAAGACCTCTGGAAGCTCTTGACATTTTGACTCCTTTTCGTTATAATAAATATAGTATATTAGTCCACATTCTTATTTATTATATCACAGATTCCCTGCAAATTCAAGTGTTTTTGCAAGTTCGGAGATCAAAAGTTTCAAATCCCGTCGAAAGAAAGGAAAAATTATGACACAATACGAATGGATTCCCTCAAAAACCAATCAAACCGCAAGAAATCTTGTGTTTGTGTTGATTGTCGGCGCTTTTGCCCTGATGGCAATTCCTGCGGCAATTCCCACGCTTCCCTTTCGTTGGGTGATTCAGCTCTTCGCGCTCGCTCTTCTGACAGCAGGAATTTTTATGACCACGAGATATCTCACGAAGCTCTTTCTTTATCGCATTGTCGGAGAGGGGGACGACCTTGATTTGACCGTAACCGAGGCGGCGTCGAACGGAAAGCGTCAGGTGACGGTCTGCCGTGTAGGACTTCGCGGAATCCGGCGCGCTGTCATTCTCTCGTCGAGAGAAGAAGAAAAAAAGGAACGCGCGGTTCTTACGAAAAACCGTACGAAGCAATTCGATTACCGCCCCGATCTTCACCCTGCTAAAAGCATTCTCGTGATCGTGGAAGAAGGCGGCGAGGAGCTTTGTCTGCTCCTTGCCTATGAAGAGCGGCTTGCTTCGTATCTTTCTCCCGACCAATCGGAATAACGAAAAATGCGTTGCCTTAAGGCAACGCATTTTTCGTTATTCCGATTG
>JAZOSZ010000173.1:0-1760 GCA_045657365.1 Eubacteriales bacterium | reverse complement strand
GATTGTCTGCTCGGCCCAAATTGCATAAATTTCCACGTAATTTTCATCAGTACGGAATTCGCTTTCAAACAAAAGTCCTACTAAAATTTCTCTTGCTTCTCGTCTTTTCAGCATTGTTCTTCCTCTTATGTTTTTTACGTTATTTTTCTCGAACGAATATACAGGGTATAATCATCCATCATATATATTATAAATCTTCTTTCTCAAAAAGTCAAGTTTTTTCCAAAACAAAAAGGACTTCTCGGAAGTCCTTTTTTGTTTTTATTACTTTTCGTCAAAATTGATGCGCTCTTCCTCGACAACGAGCGGACGCTTCATCGAACGCTGGTTCATACTCATAATGTACTCGCCTGCAAAGCCGATAAAGAAGAGTTGCAGACCGCCGACGAAAAGGATCGTCAGAATGATCGGCCACGTTCCCGAATACAAGAAGGCAGGGTGAATGGCAAGTTTCAGAATGAAAAAGACGAGTGCAGTGAGAGCACTACCCGCAGACATCAGAATACCGAGGAATTCCGCCATACGCATTCCGATCTTCGTGTAAGAAGTAAAGGAAAGCATTGCCGCATCGTAGAGGCTGAAGAAATTGTTGCTCGTTTTGCCTGCTCTGCGCTGTGCCTGCTCGTACTCGACACGCTTAATGTTCGGAGCGAGTTCGGCAACGATACCGCGCAAAAAGGGCGTCGAATCGTCCAGATTCCGCATAACCTCAACAAAACTCTTATCGTAAAGACCAAAGCCCGTGAAATGCTCGATCTGCTCGACCTTAGAGAGCTTGCGGATCATCTTGTAGTAGATGCTGCGCAGGAAATACATCAGCTTGCTTTCCTTCGACGAGGTTTTGATACCGATAACTACCTTATATCCGTTTTCCCATTCGGTCAAAAATTTCGGAATCATCTCAATCGGATCCTGAAAGTCACAGCAAACCGTGATCGTACAGTCGCCCGTTGTCTGGCAAATCGCGTGATAGGGCGAATTGAATTGTCCGAAGTTCTTCGAGTTGAAAATGGCTTTGATCTTCGGATTTTTTGCGCAAATTTCACGCAACAGCGGACGGGTGTTATCCTGCGAGCAGTTGTCAATGAAAAGGATTTCGTAATCGTACTGCGGGAGCTGTTCCATTTGTGCGACGAGCGCCTCGCTCATCGGGACAACGTTCTCTTCCTCGTTATAACAAGGAACCATAATACTGACTTTTTTCATACCTGTTTCTCCTATGTTTCGCTTCGTTGAGATTCGTTTTATTTTTTATGGGTACTGCGATACCAGGCAACCGTTTCGCGGATTCCGTCCTCAAACCGAGTCTCGGGGGCAAACCCCGTATCCTCGACAAGTGCGGAAATATCGGCGCAGAGATACATTACCTGCTTTGGGGGATACGGCAAATCACCAAGTCCCAAGGGGGCGTTGGGATCGACTGCATCACGGATTCCCTCGATATATTCGCGGAGCATTCTTGTCTTTCCGCCGCCGAGGCAATAGATGCGACCGTCCACACCGCGCTCTGCCATTGCGAGAAATGCCTTTGCGGCATCCTTGCTGTAAAGATAGTCCCAAATCTGCTCTCCCGCGGTACAGGAAGGCGTCTCACCGTCGAGAACCTTGCGGATAATCGAACTGACGAGCGAATTTGCGCCGTCATAGGGACCGTAAACACTGAGAATTCTTGCCCAAAGGTGACGAATTCCCTTTTTTTCGCACATCACTCGGCTCATCTGTCCCGCACAAAGCTTTGCCATTCCGTAGCCGTTTTCGGG
>JAZOSZ010000172.1:0-3271 GCA_045657365.1 Eubacteriales bacterium | reverse complement strand
CTCCTACCGCGATCTGCCCATGAGACTCGGCGAGACCTCCACCCTCTTCCGTAACGAGGACAGTGGCGAGATGCACGGTCTGATCCGTGTACGTCAGTTTACCATCTCCGAGGGACACCTTGTGCTTCGCCCCGAGCAGCTGGCAGAAGAATTCAAGGGATGCCTTGAGCTTGCCAAGCACGTGCTTTCGTCCATCGGTCTTTGGGAGGATTGCTATTTCCGCTTCTCTCAGTGGGATCCCAACCGTGAAGGCAAGTACGAGGGTACGGCAGAGCAGTGGGAAGAGGCACAGAGCATTATGGGTGAGCTTCTTGACGAATACCTCGGTAAGGGCAATTACACCATTGGTATCGACGAGGCGGCGTTCTACGGCCCGAAGCTCGATATTCAGATGCGCAACGTCCACGGAAAAGAGGATACCCTCGTTACTATTCAGATCGATATGCTTCTTGCCAAGAAGTTCGGTATGGAGTACGTCGATTCCGATAACACGCTGAAGACGCCGTACATCATTCACCGTACCTCGCTCGGCTGTTATGAGAGAACGCTCGCGCTCCTTCTTGAAAAATACGCAGGTGCGCTCCCGATGTGGATGGCGCCCGAGCAGGTTCGTATCCTGCCGATCGGTGACGAGCAGATGGACTACGCAAAGTCGGTTGCCGACAAGATGACGGCTCTCGGAATGCGTGTGAACGTCGACACGAGAAACGAAAAGATCGGCTACAAGATCCGTGCCGCACAGCTCGACAAGGTTCCCTTTATGCTCGTCGTCGGCGAGAAGGAAATGAACGAGGGAACGGTTGCCGTCCGTTCGCGCAAGACCGCCGATATGGGTGCAATGCCCGTCGACGAATTCCTCGCCTTTGCCAAGAAGCAGATCGACGAGAAGGATCTGAATCACTGAGTATGAACAACTTTTTTGCCTATATGGCGCGGATGAAGCTCATTCGGCGTTGGAGTCTGATGAAGTCGGTTACCGACGAGAATATTGCCGAGCATAGCGCGCAGGTCGCGCAGATCGCGCACGCGCTCGCGCTCATCAAGAACCGCAAGTTCGGCGGAAATCTCAACGCCGACCGCATTGCGTCGATGGCACTCTATCACGAGACGTCTGAGGTGCTCACGGGCGACCTTCCGACGCCAATCAAATACTACAATCCCGAAATTCGCAACGCCTATCGGGAGATCGAGAGCGTTGCCAACGAAAAGCTTCTTGCGGGACTTCCCGAGGAGCTTCGCGAGGACTACCGCGCACTCATTGAGGTCGATTCCGCGTCTTACGAGCACAAGCTCGTGAAGGCGGCAGACAAGATCTCGGCATACATCAAATGCTTGGAAGAGCTTCGAAGCGGCAACCGTGAGTTTGCCCGTGCCGAAGAAACGCTCCGCGGGGAGGTCGAGAAGTATTTCGTCCTCGACGAGGTTCGCTATTTCTGCGTTATCTTCCTCGAAAGCTTTAAAAAGACCTTAGATGAATTAGAATAAAAAACAAAAAGGAGAAAAAATATGTCGTATAGTGTACAGATGTGCAGCGTCCACGACGTGGCACAGAAGAACCTCGAGGATGCGATTCGTCAGGTGGCTGAGATCGGCTATAAAGAGGTCGAATTTTTCCATTTTTACAAGAATCCCGTGGATAAAGTCAAGGAGTGGCTCGACGAGTGCGGGCTGACCGTGACCGCGTTCCACGCACCCTTCCGCTCACTGTTCGGTCAGTTTGAAAAGACGGTTGCCGACTACGAAAAGATCGGCGTGAAGGAGATCGTTCTGGCGGATATCCTGTCCGATACCAAGGAAGATCTCGATTATATGGTCGCTTCGATCAACCGTTGGCAGCCCGAGCTTGCGAAGCGCGGCATCGGTCTGCACTTTCACCCCCATGCCAAGGATTATTGGAAGAACGTCGACGGACTCATTCCAATCAAGGAGCTGGAAGCGAGAACGAATATCTTCTTCCAGATCGACTCCTTCTGGGCGTTTGATGCCGGTGAGGATATCGAAGAGGTGCTGGAGCATTACAAGGGAAGAATGACGATGATGCACGTCAAGGACGGTATCCGTCATACCGACACCGACCGCGCACGCAACCGCGTGCTGGGAGAGGGAGATGCTACCGTCGAGCAGGCACTCGCGAAGGCAGAGGCGCTGGGTCTTAAGATCATCGTCGAAAGTGAGAGCTGGACGCCCTCGGGTCCCGATGAGATCAAGAGATGCTTGGAATATCTCAACAAGAGAGACGCGAATAAGTAAAGAAAAGCGTAGCCGTAAGATTACCTTATGGCTACGCTTTTTGTCTGTGTTTTTCTATTATTTTTGTAGGGTTGAGGTTTGTTTTTTTATCACTGCTTTTTCTTTTTCATTGTGCAAACAAATACGACACACAAAACCACCGCTACCGCAAGTGCCGCTATGAAGATATTTTGGTTAGGGATAAAGGATTCGGTGCCGTCGTTATTGACGATGACCTCGGCGTTTTTAAGTACTGTTTTGCCGATCCACGGGCCGACAAGACCTGGGACGAGTACCTGCGAGAAGATGCGAATTCCCTGAAAGCGTCCTGCCTCTCCGACGGGTGTGAGGTCGCGGATTCGCGCGCCGAAGACTGCCATACCCGAAAGGTAGCCGCACATCATCAGAAGCGAACCGACGAAGACGAGCGCGGTGGCGCGGAAGAACCAGAGGAGCAGATAGCCGACGATGAGCCACGCGAGTGCCCACCACGCAGAAGTGGAAAAGCCTTTTCTGTCGTAGACCTTTCCCCACAGCGCAGTGACAACCGACGCGAGAATGATCGCGGGCGCCATAATCAGCACGTAGTCCTTCATTCCGAGAGAAACCTCGTAGTAGAGAATGAGGTAGGGCATAAAGATCTGAATCGAAATATTAAAGAGAATAAAGAGGGCAAGCGCTAGGTAAAGAGAGAGATTTTTCTTGACGGTTGAGGGGAGAAATCCGTGGACAACCGTGCGAAAATAAGGTTCCTTTACGGGCGTGATGTCGGGTTCTTTGATGAGAAACAGACCTAGAATGCCGATGAGAAGAACGACCGCGCCGATGATCGCGAAGATGAGCGTCCAGCTCTTGGGAGAATCCAGATCGAACGCCATAAATCCGCCGAAGACGGCAAGAATCGCAACGAGCGGCATCATCGCGTTGATGCCTTCGGCGGCGCCGCGGTTGCTTGCATTTGTGCTGTCGGTCAGCCACGCGTTGAAGGCGGCGTCGTTGGCGGTCGAACCGAAGAAAGTCATCACGCAGTCAAGAACAATCA
>JAZOSZ010000171.1:0-3628 GCA_045657365.1 Eubacteriales bacterium | reverse complement strand
CCCGTGATCTCATCCGAAAGAATGACCGAATCCGAAACGACACCCATCGGGGGGAAGTCGAAGAAGATGACGTCATAGGTCTGCTTCCACGTCTCGAGCAGCTCGCGAAGCTTCGGCGCGCTGAGCAGCTGCGAGGGGTTGGGGGGAATGCGTCCCGAGGTGATCACGTCAAGATTGGGACGAGCGTTCTTGATAATCGCGTCGGTCTCAATGCCGGAGATCAGCTCACTAAGCCCCGCCTGACGCTTTTCTGCACCAAAGAAGCCGTAGATCGAGGGGCAACGCATATCGCCGTCCACAAGAAGGACACGCTTGCCGATCTGCGAGAAGGAGATGGCAAGATTTGCAATGATCGTGCTCTTGCCCGACGACTCCTTGACCGAGGTGATCGCGTAGATCGGACAGTCGATGTCGGCAGGCGTTGCGTACATCAGGTTGGTACGAAGCTGGTTGAAGGCTTCGGAAACGGCAAACGGAGTTTGGGAATTCAGAACCTTCGCAGGTCCGACAGGAAGGTTGATGCTTTTTCTTTTGTTCTTTTTCATCGTTTTGCCCTCCTTTTACTTTTTGGGGGTGGTTTCCCAGTGGGGAATCGCAGACATCACAGGCTTCTTGAGCATTACCTTGGCATCGTCCTCGCTCACGACCGTCGAAGCGATCGACGAGATCACGAGGAATAACGAAAAGGAAAGAATTGCGGCAACGATACCCGAAAGCAGTGTGTTGAGAATCACGTTGGGCGAGTCGTGCGATGTCGCTTCCACCGGCGACTTGATGACGGCAATACAGTCGAGACGTTCGATCTGCTCGCCGTTCAGACGAACGAATTCCTCAATCTTGTCGAGCGGGGGAATCTCATCGTCAAACGCTCCGTCCTCCTTCAACTTTTGAAGAACGACCTGAGCATTCTTTGCGGCACGAAGACCTGCCGTATCGGAAGGCTTTGCGATCTTGGTGACCTCTTCGGGGCCGATTTCTTCGAGAAGCTGTGCCACACGGTAAGCCAGCTTTTTATCGGTATGAGAAACGGTGACGGTGAAGACCGAGGTACCGACCTTTGCCGAACTCGAGATCATACCGCGAACCGAAGAAGCAGAGACGGCGTAACCCTCTTCCTTCAATTTTTCGGAAATCTTTTGAGGGAGTGCGTCACTCTTGATAATTTCGATGTAATCGTTCACGAGGTATTCCGCCGCGGAAAGATAGGATGCCGAAGTATAGTCAAGGTCGGTGTTGACGTTGACGACGTAAAATTTCACCGACGAGGAATATTTCTTAGGAACGAAGAATTGGGTGATAAGTGTGGCGCCGAGCATCACCAAGAGAGTGATCGCCACAATTTTCCACCAATGCTTTTTGAAGACGTTGAGCAGAAAAGAAAGGTTAAGTTCTTTCATTATTTAAAATTCCTTTCGTTGATTTGAAAGATTGGAAAATTATATTTCATTTTATTATATCACAGATCGACACCGCTTGTCAAGGGTTTGTCTTATGATTTCCGCAGTGATCGGTGAAAAAACCTTCGAGGTTGATCCACCAGACGCCGTCTTCCTTTTTCGTAAAGCCAATGGCGCGCAAAAGCGTTTCGTCGGCGTGACCGACGAAGGTTGCCGAATGAATGCCGCACAGATCAATGAAATTGAGTGTGCCGCGACCCATGACGAACATTGCCTCAAAGTCACTGCCGGGCGCAGGCTCGACGTGTCCTTCGACCTTGGCGAGATCGTAAAGAACGCCGCCCTCGGCACTCAGCTTGAACTGACAGATGCCCACGAGGTCGTCGTCGACGGTTGCGGCATAAGCAAGCAGATCGGGGTCAAAGGAAATATTGCATTTTTGGCAAAGCGCCTCTTGCTCTGCCTTGGATTGAATGGGGAGAACTTTTAACATAAGTAGTGCCTTTCTTTTTTGGGGCGTCGTGGGCGCCGCCCCCTACGGTTTTTTGAATATCGTTCGTGCGGTGAACGCAGAAAAGGTAGAAATACGATAGCCTCGCCCTTTGGGAGAGGTGGCATTTTCGAAGAAAATGACGGAGAGGGGGAGAACCCTCTCAGTCACCTGTCGGTGACAGCTCTCCCAAAAGGAGAGCCTTTGTGGCTATTGCGGGTACTTCTTCAAAATCGTCTTCCGCTCTCCGCGAAGATATGCGATTTCTTCGTCGGTAAGGCGGCGCCATTTGCCTTGGGGAAGAGAGCCGAGTGTCAGCTCTCCGATCGCAATTCGTTGCAAACGAAGGACGGAAAGTCCCACCGACGCGCACATTTTGCGAATCTGTCGGTTGCGCCCCTCAAACAGCTCCATCGAAAGAAGCGTTGTTTCGGCGTTGGAGGAGAGACGCTCGGTTTTGACGGGCAGAATATCGTAGCCGTCGATCGTCATCGATTCGTTCAGACGGCGAAGAAGCTCGTCCGATACGGTACCGCGTACCGTCACACGGTAAATTT
The DNA here is from genome assembly GCA_045657365.1 of Eubacteriales bacterium. Taxonomy (GTDB): domain Bacteria; phylum Bacillota; class Clostridia; order Oscillospirales; family CAG-272; genus HGM12713. Next base: position 1,184 of record JAZOSZ010000171.1, on the reverse strand, counting down.
TCGGAATTTCGTGGCGCGGATGCGTCAGACGGTTGGCAAGCTCTCCGTCGTCGGTCAGAAGCAAAAGACCGTCCGAGTCCATATCAAGCCGCCCTACGGGATAGACGCGCCGTCCCGCGTCGGTAACGAGAGAGGCTACCGTCGGACGGCCTTTTTCATCCGAAAGCGTCGTCACGACACCGCGTGGCTTGTTGAGAAGCAGACAGAGCTTGTCCGCGCTCTGCGGACGAATGATTTTTCCGCGGTATTCGACAAGATCGTGATCGGGATCGATGCGCTGTCCAAGCTCGGCAATCGCACCGTTGACCGTCACACGCCCCTGTCGGATCTCTTCCTCGGCGGCGCGCCGCGAAAGCACCCCGCAGTCGGTAAAATATTTTTGTAGTTTGATCATAAGGACGCGATTTTTTTGGAACCTTTCTTTCGAGAAAGGTTCCAAACCTCCAAAGAACTTGCTGCAAAATTCTTGTTTGGGCTCGACCTTCCTCGGTGCAGATTTTGGGTTAATAACGAATGTTTCAAAGAACCCTCTCCGTCATTTTCTTACGAAAATGCCACCTCTCCCAAAGGGCGAGGCTTGATGAGGCTCCCCCTTTGGGGGAAGTGTCGCGTAGCGACTGAGAGGGGACAAAGCATTTATATTTCTTGTGATATGTTGTTTTGGAACATGTTGCAGACCTATCTCCGAAAGAACGACAATAATCTTTCCCAAAGCCCTTGCTTTTTGGGCATTGCAATCATCTCGCTCGCCACAAGGGGTGCCTCTGCTGTCTTGCCCTCACATTCCACGAGGAGCGAAGCGAGCGCGTCGCCTTCGCATACGGACGCATAGGCAAAGCGCGCATCGGAAAGCACCGTGCAAACGGCGTCGGAGCGTTCCCGCGGTAAGACCATCGAGATCGGTTCGGCGTTTTTGAGCGTTACGCTGTCCGAAATTCCCCCCACGACGGGGAAGGAAAGAGAAAATTCGCCCGCGTCAAAGAGTGTGACGCGCTCGTAGGACGCAAAGCCAAAATCGAGCATTGCCGTGTGGTCGCGCCAATCGTCGGGCGCGTTCAGGGTCACGGCAACAAGACGCAGACCGCCGCGCTCGGCGGCACTGACCAGCGTTCGTCCCGTCGCCTTGGTAAAGCCCGTCTTCATTCCGATCGCTCCTTCATAGGTGCGAAGCAGTCGATTGTGGT
>JAZOSZ010000170.1:0-1839 GCA_045657365.1 Eubacteriales bacterium | reverse complement strand
GCAAATATTTCACCGCGAAGCGATTTCACTTGCCCCAATGGGCAAATTTCGTTGGTGCACCTGCCGTAGAGCAGGTGCGCCAAGCGGTGCTTTTTCTTTTACTTTTTGTCTTTTTTTTGAATTCTGAAAAATTTTCTCAGAAACGGGGATAAAATGGCAGGGGAACGGACCAACACGATCTTCATACAATGCTCCTTTCTTTGGAAACGCGCGGCTCAGCGGCGTTTTCCAAGCAACAAAATTCCCGCCACGATCACGACGGCGGCTTCGATGAAGGCGAGAAAAAATCCCGGCAAGAGAAAGGACAAGAGAATTCCCGCACCAAAACAGACGGCGGAAATTCCGACAAGCTTTCTCAGCGTGCACTGACACATACGCTCACCCCCTCGTAAATGATCTCGGACTTTCTCCTTCTTCAGTATATGCAAAAAAACTTCCGCCGTACCCTTCGTTCGCATAAATATCTTCTCGGTTTTTCACATATAGTGTGATAGAGATGCCTTGGGAAGGAGAAAGAAAATGAGTGCAATTGGCGGAATGGTACGGTGGGGCGGGAAGGGAATCGACACGCGCCCTTTGTTTTCAATGAGTCGGGCAATGCTCTCGCGCGGGGGCATGCATCGCGATGCCTACGTGAAGGGGGACGCCGCGCTGTTTCAGAATCACGGACAGGGTTCTCCCGTAAGACTGCCGTTGAGTCTTGCGCGCGAGGGCGCGAACTGCACGCTGGTGCTCGACGGAACGCCTTCGTTTTCCTCCCTTGGGGAAGAACTCGGAGACGCTCTTTGGGATCTGAGTCACCCCGAATCGGTATTGCGGGCGTATTGCTCTTTTGGGGGGCGGTTTGCCGACGTGCTGTGCGGCGCGTTTTCGTTGGCAATCGTCGACGAAGCGCGCGGGGAGCTATATCTTGCGCGCGATGCCGAGGGCGCGCGGCCGCTGTTTTATCTTTGGGAAGACGACACCTTTTATTTTGCGTCCGAGGTCAAAGCGCTGTTGCGGGTGATTCCGTCGGCGGCACGGATTGACGCAGGGCATCTTCGCTTACATCTGATTTCCCCATACGGCACCTTTTCTGCCGAAAATCTTTATCGGGAGATCCACGCGCTACCTGCGGGTCACTCGGCGCTTTTGTCGCGTCTTGGTTTTCGTCTGTTCCGCAACGAATCCACGGAGACGGTACCGCCGTTTTCACCGACTTTTTCCTGTGATACGCTTTATCTTCCCGAGGAACGAGAGCTTTCGTCGATGCTGACGAATCTTCTCTTCGCCTTTGATTATCCGCAATTTGACTATCTGATGCCCACGCTGTTGCGTCGGCTTTCCGAGCTTCGAGGGCGAGGGGCTCCGTGCCGCTTGGTATTTGAAGACCCGTCGCTGTATATGAATCTCGGCTATGCCGGGGAGCGCGCCGACCGCATTGGTGCGATGTTCGGCGTGACGGCGATTCCCGCGGCGCCCGAACGCTTTTTTGCCAAGGAAAGGGAGCTAAGACGCTTGGAACGAACGGCGCGATCTCTTCTGGGCAGTGTCGACACCTCGGATTTGCGCGATCTTCTTGGGGAGCATTGGAGCGCGCAGATCAGTCGCGAGAAGAATACGGCAAAACGAATCCGCATGGAAGGAATGGCGTATCAGACCTTGCTTTGGGTGAGAAATTTTCCGCTGTTGTTGGCATAAAAGAGCGTCGAGATATGTTGCCGTACCGTAAGGAATTTTATCTCGCCCGCACCGCAAGGTGTCATTCTGAGCGGAGCGGAATATCCTGTGAATATTCCGCGTAGTCGAACCGTGCGTTGGCACGGCGCCGTCAGGCGGAATCTCGGGCGAAGTACCGAG
>JAZOSZ010000169.1:0-2458 GCA_045657365.1 Eubacteriales bacterium | reverse complement strand
GATGATCCGCGTTGCGAAGGAAGAAAACCGCAAGCTGATGATCGGTCAGTGTCTGCGCTTTGATCTTTCGTATCGCTTCTTGAAGGAGTGCATCGACGACGGTCGCTTTGGTGCACTGAAGAGTGTATTTATGGACCGCTTGAGCGCGCATCCCACGTGGGGCTTTGAGAATTGGTTCTCCGATTCCTCGAAGAGCGGCGGATGTCTTCTTGATTTGCACGTGCACGATGTCGATATGGTTCGTTTCTTTTTGGGCGAGCCCAAAGCGGTCAGTGCCATTGCTTACGACGGAATTGCACGCTGGGAAATGGTCAATACCCGTCTGTTCTATGATGGCGTGATGGTCGTAGTAAACGGCTCGTGGGACGAATCTCCCACGAGAGGATTTGAGTCCGGTTGCCGTCTGACGTTTGAAAAAGCGCAGGTCGTTTTGAATGGAAGAAAGGTTACGGTCTATCCCAACGAGGGAGAGGTTTATGACGTTGAGATTCCGAAGTGCGACTACTATGCCGAAGAGATCCGTATGATTGCAAACACGATTATGGATCCTTCGATCAAGAATGAAGCCAATCCGCCCGAAAGTGCTCGTAACACGGTTGCTTTGATGAACAAGCTTCGCGACAGTGCCGATCTCGGCGGTCAGGTTCTTTCGTTTGAGGCGAAGGTATAAGAGAAATTTTTGAAATTCTCTTGACAAATCCGCGAATCAGTGATATAATATCGTGGAAAATTAAAAAATAACGCAGAGATTTGGAGATGCGCAAAAAAGACGGGAATGCTTCCCGTGTTTTTTGCGTATCTTTTTTTCTCCGACGGAAGGAAGAAAGGAACGCGTATGAAATACGACATTACAATTATCGGTGCAGGCGTCGTGGGCGGTATGATTGCTCGCGAGCTCGCCAAGTACGACCTTCGTCTGTGTATCCTGGAAAAGGAAAACGACGTGGCAATGGGTGCTACCAAGGCAAACAGTGCGATCGTTCACGCAGGTTTTGATGCCAAGGAAGGCTCGCTGAAAGCCAAGCTGAACGTGCGTGGCTCTCGTCTGATGCCCAAGGTGACCGAGGAGCTTGGCGTCAAGTATCAGAGAAACGAATCGCTGGTTGTGGCATTTGAGCACGAAAGAGCCGAGGTTGAGGCAATTCTCGCGCGCGGTATCCGCAACGGAGTCGAGGGACTTCGCATTGTCGAGCGCGACGAGCTTCTCGCTCTCGAGCCGAATATTAATCCCGAGCTTTCCTGCGCATTGCTCGCTCCCACGGGCGCAATCGTTTGTCCTTATGAGCTTTGCATTGCTGCTGTCGGTAACGCAATGGACAACGGTGCTGACCTCAAGCTGAACTTCAAGGTCGTTTCGATCGAGAAGAAGAATGAGAATTACGTTATCACCGCTGAAAACGGAGAAACCGTGGAAACTTCGATCGTGATCAACAGTGCAGGCGTGTTCTCCGAGGAGATTGCCAAAATGACGGGCGACGCCGACTTTACGGTACACCCCCGTCGTGGCGAATATATGGTACTCGACAAAGAGTGTGGCGAGTTTACGAAGAGAACGATCTTCCACACGCCTACCAAAATGGGCAAAGGTATTCTTGTTTCTCCCACCGTCGACGGAAATCTTCTGCTCGGACCGACGGCAACCGATATGGAAGACAAGGAAGATACCTCAACCACGCCCGAAGGCTTTGCCACCATTTTTGATAAGGCAAGCGACAACGTAGCGAAGATTCCTTTCAATAAAGTAATTACATCCTTTACGGGACTCCGCGCTGTGGGAAGCACGGGTGATTTTATCATCAAGCACCGCGAGGGCGTTCTGACGTTGGCGGGCATTGAAAGTCCCGGTCTTACCTCGGCGCCTGCGATTGCCGAGTACGTGGAAGAGATGCTCAAGAACGAAATGGGAATGAAGGCACCCCTCAAGGCAGACTACAATCCCGTTCGCAAGGCAGGTCACTATTTCCACGACCTCTCGCTTGAGGAAAAGAATGAAATCATCAAAAAAGATCCCCGCTACGGACGCATCGTCTGCCGTTGCGAAGGAATTACCGAGGGTGAGATCGTTGAGGCGATTCACCGAAATCCCGGTGCGACCGACGTTGACGGCATCAAGCGCCGTACGAGAAGCGGTATGGGACGCTGTCAGGGCGGATTCTGCTCGCCGACCGTCGTTGCGATTATCGCAAGAGAGAAGGGAATGGCGTTTGAGGATGTTACCAAGTTTGGCAGAGCATCGGTGATCAACTATGAAAGAACGAAGGGGGAGAACTGAGATGATGAAGGTCGATCTTGTTATCGTCGGCGGTGGTCCTGCGGGCATGAGTGCCGCAGTTGCCGCGTATGACGCAGGTTTGAGAAATATTTTGATTTTAGAGCGCGACCGCAGTCTGGGCGGAATTCTCCGTCAGTGTATCCACAACGGATTTGGCTTGCACCGCTTCAAGGAGGAACTGACCGG
>JAZOSZ010000168.1:0-6203 GCA_045657365.1 Eubacteriales bacterium | reverse complement strand
TGTGAAAGCTGTGAATTTTACGATTATGATGAATATCTGGACGCGTACGTCTGCAATCAACGGTTGGATCAGGACGAAATGGCGGATTTTTTGGGAAAAAATACGTCGGGCTGTCCCTATTACCGCTTTCACGACGAATATAAGAGTGTTCAAAAGCAGAACTGACTTCTTGGAGTATCGATAAAACAGTACAGATCGAGAAAAAGGAGAAACGATGGGTACCTTATTTGATTATCTTGATTGGCGCGGAGATCTTTCTTTTTCAAACGTGCCGATCAATGAAGTGGATAATTTAATTTTTACACAGTTGAGCTATATTGCTTTTGACGGAATTGTTTCCGAAGACCTCCAAGAGCAGTCGATTTCGGTACGTGATGCCGTACGGCAGTATTTGAAGAGGCATAAGGGAGAGACGGCATACCTTGGAAAAATCGTTCCGTCGGCAATTCTCAGTCTTGCGGCAAAAGCGGCAAAAAGTACACGGTATGCCAACGTCAAAATGTTAGCATACACTAACCAATTAGACGAAGAAACGCAAATGCAGTTTTCTGCCGTAACGTTTTTACCACCAAATGCACCCGCCTACGTGTCGTATCGTGGCACCGACGATACCCTGATCGGGTGGAAAGAGGATTTCAATATGAGCTTTCTTCAACCCGTACCTGCACAACGCGAGGCAGTGGCGTATCTGGAGAAAGTAGCGCCGTATCTGACCGAAAAATTTTTTGTCGGCGGACACAGTAAAGGCGGAAATCTCGCAGTTTATGCGGCGGTCAAGTGCTCGCCCGCTCTGCAAAAACGGATTCTTTCGGTGTATAATAACGACGGACCCGGATTTGATCGCGCCTTTATTGAGGGCGTGGATTATCAGAATCTTCGCGGAAAAATCCGTACGATCGTCCCCGAATCCTCGGTGGTGGGAATGCTTCTCGAACACGAGGAGAGCTATGACGTCATTAAAAGTCACGCCACGGGACTTTTGCAGCACGACGGTTGCTCGTGGGAAGTTCTCGGGGGAAAATTCATTTATCTGGACGCGATTACCAACGAAAGTAAGCTGATTGACAGCACACTTCGTACGTGGTTGAACGGACTGAGTATGAAAGAGCGCGAAGAGGTCGTCGATGCGGTGTACGAGGTGTTAGTTGCAACAAACGCGACAACACTGACCGAGCTGACGGCAGACAAGGTGAAGCTTGTCAAAGCTTGGGGAAATCTGGATCCCAAGATCAAAAGCATCGTTTTGAAATGTATTGGAATTTTTTTCAAGGAATCGAGAACGAGTAAAAAGAAATAAAAGAAGACGCTTGCGGAATTTTCCGCAAGCGTCTTCTTTCTTCGGTGATTAACTGTTTGCCATTTTATTCGTAAACTTTGCCGTTGCTTTTGTGTTATTTTTAATGGCTTCGGTTTGAGCGATCTGAATGGCGATACCTCCGAGAATCATTTCATTTACTGCCGTATTTTCATCGATCTTATCGGCAATCGTTTCAAGCTCGTTGACCATTTCCGAAGAATTGTAAGAAATTTCGGTCAGTTTGGTAACAACAAAGCGCATCATCACGTTCAGCCGTTCGAGTTGCTGATTGATCTTGACAAGCTCCTCGTTGATCTTATCGACGCCACGGATCAGTTCTCCGCGGAAGACGCGTTCTTCATACAGCAAAATCGCATCTCTCATCGTATCGGCGAGGTCGTTCGTAAAGATCTGGCGTAACACCATCACACAGTCGAAATAGCGGTAATCGGGCGGAATCACGCCAACGTCATAAAATTCTTTTCTCTTGTCGAGCAATTGATTCAGCGTCGCTTGCGTGTCGTTGATCTGTGTTTGTAAAAATTCTTCCTGCTTGATTTTTGTTTGAATCTGAGGAACGATTTCACGGTCGTATTTGTCTTGCTGATCTTGGGCATATTGTGCCAGACGGGTTTCTTTTTCCTTGCAAGCGGCGTTCAGTCGTTCCTGCGTCGCAGCATTTGTTTTTTTCACGTCCTGAATTTGTTTTTTCAGTGTTTCTTCTTTTTTTGCAAGGACGATGCCGGAAATGATCTTAACAGCAACTGCCACAACGGCAGAAAGAGCAAGGGCAACAATGAAAAAGACGGTAGCAAAGGTATCGTCTGAGGTCAGACGCTCTTTGAATCCAAAGAGGAACATTGCCAGAGTACTCAGAATAAACAAAGCAACAAAGGTCAACAAGGTAGAACCCCAGCCGGACTTTCTCTTGTTATGCGCGAGGACACGGGCGTTTTCCAGATCCGCTTGGATTTTTTCGCCTGCCGTCTGCTGTTCCTTGATCGGCTTGATCAATTCGTCGTCTAATTGCAGCTCGCTGGGTTTGGATTTGATGGTTTGATTTTCCCAAAATTGCGTAAACTTTTCGCGATGATGCTCTCTTTCTACGAGCTTGTGAATGAGATCGTCACGGACCTTTGTAAACAGAAGAACGTCTGTTTCGATATCGATCGCAGCGTCCAGATATTCGAGCACTTCCTTATGTTCCATCGAATGATAGCCCCCTTTGTTGTAATTTGGAAGAATCTGTTAAATTTATTATAGCATAGATACATATCTTATGTCAAGAACGATTTTTCGGCGTTTTTTGCATAAAAAAACGGCGTACTTGTTTTTAGCAAGTACGCCGTTTTCGTCAAGTAAAATTATTTTTGGTGATGTTCGTGTTTGCGAAGGTGGGGAAGGTGAATCAGCGTACGGGCGCTGGTTCTGCCTTCGGGGGAAATTTCTCCTGCCTTTTGCAGTGCGATCTTCGTGAGCATTGGTCCGATAAGCTCATAAATGAGCACGGCAAAGAGTGTGATATTAGCGATGATCGTACCGTGTTCTCCCAGCTCTGCCTTGGCTTTAATTGCCATACCGAGAGCCACGCCTGCCTGCGGCAGGAGCGTAACGCCGAGGTAACGAACGATATTTTTGTCACATCCCGTGGCTTTGGCACTCAGATAAGCACCGCTGTATTTTCCTGCCGAACGGGAGAGAATGTAGACAATACCGATAAGAACAATGGCAAAATCTTTAAATACACCAAGCTCGAGCTCCGCTCCGCTGATGACGAAGAAAAGAATGAGCAGAGGCGCCGTCCAGCGATCCAGACGGTCCATGAGTTCCTCGGAAAAATCGCAGATATTGCAGAAGATCGTTCCGAGCATCATACAGACGAGCAGAGAAGAGAAGCCGATATGAATTCCGCCGATCTCAAATTTGAGCATCGAGAGCGCTACGGTGAGGAAGACGAATGCGACCGACATCGAAAGACGCTTGGATCTCGAATGGAAGAATTTTTCAAAGAAGGTGAAGAGGAAGCCCATCACAAGACCGAGAGCAAGCGAGAGAACAACCTCGAGGATCGGTTCTACCAGAACCGAAAGAATATCGATTCTTCCCGAAATGAGCGCCTTGGAAATACCGAAGGAAACAGCGAAGAGCACAAGTCCTACGGCGTCGTCCAGAGCAACGATCGGGAGAAGAATATCGGTGAGGGGACCCTTTGCCTTATACTGGCGGACAACCATCAGCGTTGCGGCGGGCGCGGTTGCCGAAGCGACAGCGCCGAGTACGATGGCGGCGGGCAAGGGCAGCTTGTCGGGCATTGCCAAGTGAATACCGATGAGGACGGCGTCGACAAGCAACGTCGCAACGACTGCCTGAACGATGCCGATGACGGTTGCTTGTTTTCCCGTTTTTTTCAGTTGACCGAGACGGAATTCGTTTCCGATTGCAAAAGCAATAAATCCGAGGGCAACGTCAGCAATTATCGAATAGGATTTGACGTCTGCCATACTGATAAAGCCGAGCCCCGGAACTTGGAGCAGACCAAGACAGTACGGACCGATCAGGATACCTGCCACGAGATATGCCGTGACGGCGGGGAGCTTTAACACCTTGGCAAGTCGCGAGAGCATCAGTCCCGCAAACATGGCAATGGAAAGTGTCAAAAGAGTTTGCATATTGTAAACCTCCAAAAGATAAAATTACATACCAACCGATTATAGCACTTTCTCTTTCCGATGTCAAGAGAATAATTAAATAAGAAAGAAAAATTTTTACGAAAGCTCAACCGAGTGTTTTTTTCGGAACTCCGAGGGAGTCATACCGACCTCTTTGCGGAAGGCGTTAGAGAAATAATAGGCGTTCGAGTATCCGCAAAGCGCGGCAATTTCACCTACGCGAAGCGCACCTTCGAGAAGAAGCTGCTTGGCATAGTGCATTCGAAGCTTGATGAGATAGCGTGAGGGGGTGGTGTGAAGCTGATTTTTGAATTTCCAGATCAGTCCCACGTGGCTCAGATAAACCTCGTTTGCCAGTGCATCAAGGTCAATTTTTTCTGCAAGATGATCGTTCATATAGCGAAGCACGTAAAGAATATCCTTGGAATATCCTTGCGCGCCGTCCTTTTCGCTTTGACGGTGAATGTAATGTTCGACAATGATGCGTTCGATCATATGTAAAAAAAGGCTTCGATTCTTGGGAAGGTGGTAGAGAAGGGCGTAATTTTCCGCCATTGCCGCCACGTTTTCTTTTGGAATGTTCAGCTTTCCTGCCGTCATTTGCGCGCAGATCGGACTTGTGGGGTCGGTGTGGAATACAAATTGAAAGAAGTCAATGGGTTCGATGATCCAACGGTAAAAATCGGTATTGGCAGGAATATAGAGAACTTCGTTTTCTTCGATCAGAATTTCATTTTCTCCCATACGGCAGCCGATTTTTCCTTTGGTAATCACGAGCATCATATCCCACGCGCGGATTCCCTCACTGACCTCAAATTCGCTTCTTCCCGCGAAGCTGTTGGAAAAAATCAGTTGAAGTTCCATTGATTTCTCCTTTCGTTACTATAAAAAATTATATTTTTATTATAATTTAATACATTGTATTTGTCAAGAGAAGATGATAAAATTAAGAAGGAAACAGAGTAAAAATAACTATTTTGTTAAAAAATTATAAAAAGGAGATCTTTTATGAACGCAAGTCTGAAGAAAAAAATCTTAAATTGCGATCTGTGCGTGATCGGTGGCGGTCTTTCGGGATCGTTTGCGGCACTTGCCGCCGCAAGACACGGTGCGAAGGTCGTTGTGATGCAGGACCGTCCGATGCTCGGCGGTAACGCTTCGTCCGAAATCCGTATGTGCCCCAGAGGCGCGAAGTGCAGAAAGCCTGCCGCTGACGCGATCTACGACAGAGAAACGGGACTTATCAGCGAGCTGGAAGAGAGACAGATCTACGGGAACCCCACGCTCGTATACTCGATCTGGGACGCAACACTGTACGGTATGCTCCGTGAGAACGAAAATATTACTCTTTGTCTGAACACCTCGTGTGTCGATGCCGAAATGGACGGTGGAAAAATCGTTTCGGTGACGGGTTGGCAGAGCACGACCTACACTTGGGTGACGGTCGAAGCAAAGCTTTTTGCCGACTGCTCGGGCGACAGTATTCTTGCGACGCTGACGGGCGCGGAGTATCGCGTCGGTCGTGAAGCAAAGTCGGAGTTTGGCGAGACGCTTGCACAGGACGTGGAAGATAAGCATACGATGGGTATGTCGATCCTGCTCGGCGCAAAGGAAACCGACCGTCCTGTCAAGTTTACGCCCCCCACCTTTGCGAAGACCTTTGCCAACGAGAGCGATTTTGCAAGCTCGGGCGAGAATAGCGACGAGAACCTGCCCCGTGACCACGAGGTCGGTACGAACGGTTGTAACCTTTGGTGGAATGAGCTCGGCGGTATGGTTGACAGTATTCACGATACCGAGGAGCTTCGCGACGAGCTGCTTGCCAATATTTACGGTATCTGGGATCACATCAAGAATCAGGGCGATCACGGCAAGGAAAATTGGGACCTCGACTGGGTTGGTTTCCTACCCGGTAAGAGAGAGTCGCGCCGTTACGTCGGTGATTATCTGCTCAAAGAGCAGGACCTCATCGCGGGCGGACAGTTTGACGACGTCGTTGCCTACGGCGGCTGGCCGATTGACGATCACAACCCCTATGGCTTTATGAAGAACGACGAGAACAACGATACGGGAAGAAATATCTATATGACCGATCTTTACGGCATCCCGCTTCGTTCGCTCTACTCGAAGAACATCGACAACCTGCTCTTCGCGGGAAGAAATATCAGCGCAACGCACATGGCAATGTCCTCGACGCGCGTCATGAACACCTGTTCGCTCATCGGACAGGCGGCAGG
>JAZOSZ010000167.1:0-2673 GCA_045657365.1 Eubacteriales bacterium | reverse complement strand
TGACGAGCTGTGCGCCCATGTTTTCAGCTTCGCACTCGAGCTCGATTTCCTTTGCAATGGTAACACCGTCGTTGGTGATCAGGGGAGAGCCGAACTTCTTACCGAGAACGACGTTTCTACCCTTGGGACCAAGGGTAATCTTTACCGTGTTTGCAAGCTTATCCACGCCGCGGCAGAGCGCGTTGCGTGCTTCAATTCCATAAAGAATTTCCTTTGCCATGATTCTTAGTTCCTTTCTAAAATCAAAAAATGTAGATTATTCTACGATTGCGAGAATATCGCTCTGGCGAACGATGTTGTATTCTACGCCGTCTGCCTTGACTTCGGTGCCCGAATATTTCGAGGTGATTACCTTGTCGCCAACCTTTACGGTCATTACGACCTCCTTGCCGTCAACCAGTCCGCCGGGACCTACGGCAACAACCTCTGCGATCTGGGGCTTTTCCTGCGATGCTGCGGCAAGAATGAGTCCGCTCTTGGTCTTTTCCTCTGCTTCCATCGCCTTGACGACGACTCTGTCTGCTAAGGGTCTGAGTGTCATTTTTTGTTCCTCCTTATAATAAATATTCCATAAGACGATTTTTTGAGGTTGGCACTCTAAAACTTTGAGTGCTAAACCTATACATATTTTACACTATTTTTTGGAAAAATCAAGTCTTTTTTTGAGAATTAACAAATCATTCACATTTATTTTTTTGAGGCGAAAAAAAACGCGCGAAACGCCCCGAAAAAGGAAGGAGAAGATGTGCGTTTTCTGGAATGGATCAATGGGGGAGTGCTCGGCGTTTTCGTGCCGATCCTGCTTCTCTCCGTCGGGGGATTTTATTGGGCGAGTCTTCGTTTCTTTTTGCCGTCAAGAATCCGAAGTGTTTTCTCGGCACTTCGGCGGGACAGAAAAAGAAATGCGGGGGGGAGCTCGGTGCGGGCGCTGATGCTCGCCCTCGCGGGAACGCTTGGTGTGGGAAATATCGTCGGAGTCTCGGCGGCAATCGCGATGGGGGGCTTTGGCGCGGTATTCTGGCTGTGGGTGAGCGCCACCTTTGCGATGATTCTCAAATATGCCGAGGTCGTACTTGCGATGCGTCACCGAAGATATGACGGGAACGGCAGACCGTATGGCGGAGCGCCTTACTATATCCGCGATCTTTTGGCATCGGCGGGAATGAGGCGGCTTGGTAGGGGGATCGGTGGATTTTTTGCGCTTCTTTGTGCGCTGAATGCTGTGACGATGGGGAGTATGATTCAGGCGAGCGCCGCCGCAGACGCGGTGAGCGGAATTTCGGGGATTTCTCCGATTTTCGTCGGAATCCTTCTTGCCGTACTTAGCTTTTTGATGATACGAAAGGGAAGTGAGGGAGCAATGAAGGTCACGGGAGTGCTCGTTCCGTTGATGACCGTCGGATATCTCTTGCTTTCGGTGGCGGTGCTCGTCTTGCGTGCCGATCGGATCGGATCTGCGTTTTCGGAAATTTTGGCAGGCGCCTTTGTCCCCGAAGCAAGCGTGGGCGGCATTGGGGGATTTTTTCTTTCCCGAAGCGTGCGATTCGGAACGATGAGAGGGCTGATCTCTAACGAAGCGGGATGCGGAACAGCGCCCACCGCCCACGCGACGTCGGACGAAAAAAGTCCCGCAAAGCAGGGAATGCTCGGCATCGTCGAGGTCTTCGTCGATACGCATATTCTCTGTACTTTGACGGCACTGGTCGTGATTGTGAATTGGGGAGAGCTTGTGGGACGCGATGGGAATTTTATGAAAACGACGCTTGCGGCGTATTCGGCGGTTTTGGGGAGCGGCGCCGAGATTTTTCTCAGCATCGCCATCGTCCTTTTCGGATTTGCGACGGTACTTTGTTGGGGACATTACGGGCGGGAGAGTTTGCGGTTCCTTTCCCCAAAGAAATGGGTGGAGAAGGGATTCCTTGTTTTGTATGCAGGTTCGGTTGTGTTCGGCGCGTGTGCGACGGCAGAGGCGGTCTGGGGACTTGCCGATTTTGCGATCGGCATGATGACGGTGGTCAACGGAATCGTTCTCTTGCTCGCATCGAAGGAAGTGAAAGAAGAAACCGAAGAGTGGCTCGCACTCCATAGAAAAAGTTTTTGAGTTTCCAAAGAACTTTTTTCAAAAAGTTCTTTGGTGGGGTGTGGGGCAACGCCCCGCGCGCGTCCTGATCGTTCATAGCGCCAGAAAGGGTGAATTTTCTGTCATAGACAGAAAAGAGGGAAAACCACAAGTGGGGTTTTCCCTGATCTATTATCCGTTCTATTTTCTATTCTTTACACTCTTTACACAATTCTGTTTTGATGTGGCTTCTTTTCAAAACCTACGATATTCTTCGCAATCACGTCGACGCAACGCGTGCGTGCCTCAAACGACCCCCACGCCATGTGCGGCGTCAGGCAGACGTTCGGTCTGCCGAGAATTCTCGTGTACGGATGCGTACTCTCAAACGGCTCTTTCGTGTAAACGTCAATGCCAAGTCCGCCTAAGCGTCCGTCCTCAATTGCACGGACAAGCGCTTCTTCGTCGGCAACCGCGCCTCGCGCGACGTTGATCACGATGGCACCCTGCTTCATCGTTGCAATTCTTTCAGCCGACAGAATTCCTCTCGTTCCGTCGTTGAGCGGTACGTGAAGCGACAGAATATCCGAGCGACGGCAAAGCTCGTCAAAATC
>JAZOSZ010000166.1:0-3700 GCA_045657365.1 Eubacteriales bacterium | reverse complement strand
GCCGCATATTCAATCGGCGGCATAATCGGAAGCAGGTGATCAACCAAATACGGAAATCTCAACGTAATCAGACGAACGATGGCGGGACAAGCCGAACTGATCACCGGCTTGGGCAAATCCTGCCGCTTCATATAACGTCGCGTATACTCGGTAATCAATTCCGCTGCCCGAGCAACCTCGAACACAGCATCAAATCCGCAAGCAAGCAACGCTGTCAAAATCTCGTCAACGTCATCGAGATTCTCAAACTGCCCGTACAAGGCGGGCGCTGGGATTGCAATTTTGAATTTGTACTCAGAAAAATCTTCCAAGCGATCGTATGTAGCCTTTTTGGCTTGATAAGGACAAAGGCGAATACACTCTCCGCAGTCAATACAATGATCTTCTTTAATAATTGCGTGACCGTCCCTCACGCGAATTGCTTCGGTGGGACAGCGTTTGATGCAGTTTGTGCACCCCTTGCACCTTGAGATATCCAATGTAACAGAATGCTTGTTGTGTGACATTTGCTACCTCTTTTCCGTTTATTCTCACGAAGAGGAAGCTTACACGTTCACTGTCATTACAATGGTCGTTCCTTTTCCTACTTCGGATTCTATTTTCATATCGTCGGTATATCGCTTCATATTGGGCAGTCCCATACCCGCGCCAAATCCGAGTGATCGGATATTGTCGGGAGCTGTCGAATATCCCTCCTGCATTGCAAGATCAATATTTGGAATGCCGGGTCCGCGGTCGACAAGAATAATCTCGATGCGATCACAGAACACGTTCACGTCGGCTTCTCCGCCGTTGGCGTGAATAACCATATTGATCTCACCCTCGTACATTGCCACCGAAACACGGCGAATCACTTCGGGCGTAAATCCCATTTCACGAAGCATCTTTTTGATGCGGACTGAAGCTTCTCCTGCTGAGGTAAAATTTTCGCCGTCGATTTCAAAATGAAAATTCACCTTATCCATTCGCAACCTCTCCTCCCGCAAGTCCGTTGGTGTAAAGTACACCGCAGGCCGCGTACATTCTTTCTTCGGTTGCCATCACCACGATCCCACTCTCGTCTGCCAGACGGATAACGTCTTCGGTTGGACGCTTACCGCGAACAAACACGATGCACTTCATATCCATCATCATTGCAGTACGAACGACCTGTGGATTACAAAGACCCGTCAACAATACCGATTGATCCTTCACAAAAGCAAGAACATCGCTCATCATATCACAACCGAACGCAGAGTTCACCACGCCGTCCAAGCGCTCCTCACCACAGAGAATTTGTGCATTTAACAATTCTGCAATTTTTTTAATCTGCATTGTCAGATCTCCTTTTTTATGAAGAAAAAATCGAAAAATCGAGAAAAATATGTCTTATTCGACACAGTTTTTCTTCTTTTACCCATAATCATATAATATTATACTATAAAATATGAAAAATGTCTATATTTTTTGCGATTTTTTCACAAGTTTTTTCAAAAAATATTTCCTTCCCATCCTATCAGGTCTTTGCCTCAAACCAATCGCGTCCGATTGCCGCCTCGACCGACAACGGCACTGAAAGTTCAGCCGCACTCTCCATACACTCCACAAGAATTCTGCGTGCTTCCTCCGCGCAATCACGGTGAGATTCCAAAATGAGTTCGTCGTGTAC
Organism: Eubacteriales bacterium; assembly: GCA_045657365.1. Lineage (GTDB taxonomy): Bacteria > Bacillota > Clostridia > Oscillospirales > CAG-272 > HGM12713. The sequence goes on along the minus strand of JAZOSZ010000166.1, from coordinate 2,052 downwards.
CTGCAAAATCAAACGAGCATCCAGATTCTGTTCCTTGAGTTTCTCTGCTACCCGTATCATCGCTATTTTAATAATATCAGCCGCTGTTCCCTGAATGGGACTGTTCATCGCTACACGCTCGCCGAAATGCTGAAGATTTTTATTCGACGAAGCCAGTTCCGGAATATATCGTCTCCGTCCAAAGAAGGTCGTAACAAATCCGTCCCGCTTCGCTTCCTCGCGCACTCGGTCAAGATACGTGCGAATTTGACCAAACTCGGCAAAGTAGCTATCGATATAATCCTTTGCCTGCGCACGGGAAATTCCGAGATCCTCGGAAAGCGAATACTCTCCAATACCGTAAAGAATTCCGAAATTGACTGCCTTCGCCTTTTTTCTCAGATCGGACGTCACCGCCTCAGGCGAAACACCGAACACCTTCGCCGCCGTCATCGTATGAATGTCTTCTCCCGAAAGGAAAGCATCGATCATCGCCTCATCTCCCGAAATATGCGCCAGGAGTCGAAGTTCAATCTGCGAATAGTCGGCATCAATCAGCACATATTCCTCACTTTTCGGAATAAAGAAACGTCGGAACTGCCGTCCAAGCTCGGTCCGCACGGGAATATTCTGCAGGTTCGGCTCAGAGGAAGAAAGACGTCCTGTTGCCGTTCCCGTCTGATTCAGAACACTGTGTACGCGTCCCGTTTCATCTGCCGCCTTGGAGAGCCCGTCGGCATAGGTCGATTTCAGCTTGGTCACTTGGCGGTATTCCAAAATATCTTCAATAATGGGATGTCGAGAAATCAGCTTTTGCAAGGTTTCGGCGTCGGTCGAATATCCCGTTTTCGTTTTTCTCGATTTGGGAAGCGCCATTTTTTCAAAGAGGATCTCTCCGAGCTGTTTGGGAGAGGAAATATTAAATTCTTCGCCCGCATAGCTGTAAATTCTCTCTTGCAAAAGATTTGCCGCCTCGGCAAGGGATGCGCCGTATGCTTCAATTCCTTGCTTATCAATACAGAATCCCTCCTCTTCCATTTCGGAAAGAACGTAAGCAAGCGGCAATTCAATCTCTGAAAGAAGCGACGAAAATCCACCTGCTTCGATTTCTTTTTTGAGAAGTATGGAAAGCTCCCAAATCAAAGCGCTCAATGTCTGTTCTTCCCCAAGGGGTGCTCCCATATAGCGCACCGAAAGTTCTCCAAGCGACCGCGAAGCACGGTTGGAATCGAGCACGTACGCTGCAAGCATACAGTCAAACGCAGGACGGGAAAGAAGAATCCCCTTTTGTTTCAGCATTCCGTACAAGCGCTTGGAATCATAGCAAAGAAGGTCTTTTCCGTTCAAAAGCATTCTCAAAGAATTGACGGAAGCTTCCTTGAGAGAAATTTCGCAAAGGTGCGCACCGTCAAAGATCGAAAGCACATCTTCATTCATCGAAAGGGCGAGCGTATTGCCCGACAGCGCACAAATCTCCGAAACTTTTTCCACAGAAATCTTACAACTCTCTTGGGAATTTTCTTTTATCTCTGCCGAAGCGGCATCTACCGTATCCAATCCGAATTTTTTGATTAACGCCGTAAATTCGAGTTTGACAAAGAGTGCTTTCAATTCCGACGCGCGAACACCGTTATATACATAATCACAAGAGTTCGTGGAAATTGGTGCCGATCGACAAATCAACGCCAGCTTTCTGGAAAGCTCTGCCATCTCGCGACCGTTTTCCAACTTCCTTTTCAAGCCATCGGAAAGTCCCGCATTTTCCAGATTTTCATAAAGTTCTGCGACACTACGATGCTCTGCAATCAGTTTAAACGCGGTTTTTTCGCCAACGCCCGCAACTCCGGGAATATTATCTGATGAGTCTCCCATCAATGCCTTGACGTCAACAAAACGGTCTGGCGTAATTCCGTATTGATTTTGAAATTCTGCGGGATTCATCAGAATCGTTTCTTTGGTTTTGGCAAGAAGCACCGAAATATGCTCGTCGATCAATTGCAAGGAATCCTTATCTCCCGTCAGAAGATAGACCTCGATTTCCTGCTTACTCATCGTATCGGCAAGCGTTCCGAG